>CAZWOU010000156.1:12692-16977 GCA_964635375.1 uncultured Pirellulaceae bacterium
ATCCGACTCTTTGATTCAGTAATAGGTTTAAATGCGGTTGATGCCCAAGATTCTTGCGGACTCGCGTTTCTTCCAGCCCGTCCACTCAAGCGTTCGCTTGATGTAGCGGCGCTCTAGCTCTTCCAGCGTTGTCGGCTGAAACAGTTCCGATGCCGACTGCTCACGCCCGAGGCGTTGGCCAATCTGAATGCTCTCCGCGAGGATTTCCATTCCCTCGTTCAACACGACGGTGCGCTCAATGACATTTCGAAGTTCGCGAATATTGCCCGGCCAATCGTAGTTTGTGAGTCGATGTTGAGCGTCGGGCGCCAGTTGCATCTTGGCCGTCCCAAGCCGTTCACAGGAACGAGCGAGAAAATGGTCGGCGAGCAAAGGAATGTCATCGCGGCGTTCACGCAAACTCGGTATGACGACTTCCAGGATTTGCAGACGATAAAAGAGGTCGCTGCGAAACTCGCCCGCGTCGACGGCCTCCTCGAGGTTTCGATTCGTGGCCGATACGACGCGCACGTCGACCTCCAACGAGGTGCTGCCGCCGACTCGCTCAAAAGGGTGCCCCTCCAGCACGCGTAGAAACTTGGACTGTATCGAGAGCGGCATTTCGCCGACCTCGTCCAGGAATAGCGTTCCTTTGTGGGCCTGCTCGAACTTGCCCAACGACCGGTCAGTGGCGCCGGTAAACGCTCCTCTCTCATGGCCAAACAACTCGCTCTCCAAGAGCGATTCGGAGAGGGCGGCACAGTTCAGACAGACAAGCCGTTCCTCGCTCCGCGGACTATTGAAATGAACCGCCCGCGCCACAAGCTCCTTGCCTACTCCGCTTTCGCCCCGAATCAACACCGAGGCGTCCGATCGAGCGACTCGTCCAATCGTATGCCGTAATTCTTGCATGCCTTGGCTGATTCCAACCAAATCCGACTCGACTTCGAGCTGTCGTTGCAGCGAGCGATTGCGGTCCCAAGCTTCTTCAAGGCCGACCGCAAGCACTTGGCGCTGATTGAGATTCAACAAGGTCACGGCGGTTTGGTCGGCGACAGCAAGTGACAACTCAAGCGCGTCGGTGTCAAGTTGCTTGCCCCGGAGCGAATAGAGGTGGATCATTCCGAGCATGCCGCCGTCGTGGCGCAACGGCGCGCAAATGACGCTCTGCGCGCCAATCCCCTCAAGAGATTCGAATTCGTCCGAATCGACGGCGGCGGAAACATCCAAAGCCAATACCGCTTCGTTCTCGCGAAGCGCGATGCTCGATAGCCCGCGAGAGACCTTTTGGTACGGCGTGCTCTCCGGCGCCCGATAAGCCGCTATTCTCAGCTCGTTGGGATCGTCGCGATCGTCGCACTCAGTCGGAAAAAGCAAGACGGCGCCGATATCAGCCCCGCTCGCTGGCAAGATGCCGTCAAGCACCCTGCTAGCCAGTTCCGGGATACTCGGCGATGAAACGATTTGGGCCACCATCTCGTAGAGATCGGCAAACGCCGTACGAATGCTTGGCCCGGAGTCGGATTTGGATTGGCTGAGGAACTTTGAGTTGGCCGATCGCTTGAGAATCTTGGGCTTGCTATCCTGCTCTTCTTCAGTCGAAAACCCCTGAGCATCGGCGAGATTCAGACGTTGCGAAATGTCATAGGTAAACAGAATTTCGCTGCGGCCGATGCGAATGACGTCGCCTTCAATCAAACCTTGATCGCCCTCGACAACGCGGCTGCCAACGCGAGTTCCATTGCGGCTATCTCGATCGCGCACGACCCAACACGAGTCTTGAAAGAACACTTCGCAATGCCAGCGGCTGCAACGGTCGTCATCCAACACGATTTGGTTGTTTTCATCTCGCCCAAGTGTCGAGACGGCGCTGGGACGAAGCTGAAGAATATCGTGCCACTGGACGCCCAAACGGACGACCAGATAGGCCTCGTCCGCGGATTTTCGCTCTCTCTGGCTCTGCAGGATCGCTTCGAGTGCGGCAGTCGTATAGTTCGCCCGCCAATTCCCGTCTTCCTTCGACTTTGACATGTTGTTCCCGCTGGTCGATTCCGGTCTCCGCTTGTCCTAACAGCCTACGGCTAGTGCAAGAAACAAAAAAGGACGCGACCAGCTTTACAGCCAGTCGCGCCCCATCAGCGGGATCACATTGCTTCAAGGCTCGCTGTCAGTGTTTGGCCCACTTTCCAGCGGTTGTTCCTCATTGTGTGTCAGGGTTAGTGGCGGGTTGAGGGTGAGCAGTCGTGTCCCGATTACGTGTTGTTTGGGGAGGTGTTGCGGCATCCCAGCCTCCCCGCGAAAAGGCGATCGAATAACTCCACATGATGGCTGCCGACGGATAAGGCCGCCTCTTCGCTGATCGCAGTGTGTTCTTCCGAACTCACAACGCCTCTCCATAAAGCAAGCGGCGAGCCAAACCGCAAACAAGCGAGCGGAGTAATCGCAAAGCACATAACCACAACGACTTATGCCATCGAGACTATTCTGTCAGTCGCCGCGTGAACGCCAATTGCGAGTTGCATTTTGCGACCCATTCTCGCCGGGGTCGCATTTTGCCACCCCGCAGAGGGCGGGCCGGGCGGGTTCTTCGCCGCCACCTGAATGGATCCCTGCCCCGGCCGCTCCAGCCCGGCCCGGAAGAGTCAGGTTTTTCGGATGACGCTGCGCGGCGGCAGAATCTCGCCGTGCGGAACCTGACTTGGTCGGGCTTCATCGATTGACGACCCATGGCGAGTTCATCTGGGAACAGACCGTTGCCGAGGAGAGTTCGAGGCGTGCCGTTGGCTGAGATTCCCACAAAAAAACTTGACCATCCCGAGGTTCGCTCCAAGAATGCCGGGTGAGCAACGTCGTCAATCAGTACGCCGACCCCAACTTGCTCGACGCGGCGCCCAAAAGCGCGGCCTTGGTTCGGTACCCAAAAAATCGCGAGTTCCACGGTATGGCCAACTCTCCGCGGATCGCTGTCGGGTGTTTTCAACAGAAGGCTGACCATCGACTGGCAGCCTGGAGCTTGATGGCTCTGCTCGCCCACAGCGACCTAGATGTTCAGCCCTATCTGCCTCAATCCCATTTTTGCCATTCGGCGGCGGCCCAAGCGACGGGCCACGACCAAAGGCATCTCGACACGTGGCAGATGCCTCAGACGGTCTGTCGCGAAATCCTCACATCGATAAGTTCCCATTGCGATCTGGCTGTCGTAGAGGGGCGATTCAAGGACGAGCGACAGGGAGGGGGCAGCCTAGAGCGACTTTGTCGCTGGCTGGAAATCCCTCGAATCGCAGTGCTCGACACCCGCTCGGAGATGGGCTGCCAAACGCCGAGGAGCTTGAGCAGTTTCGACGGCGTCATCTTGGACCATGTGCAGGATGAGCGAACGGCCGGGAGATGGAGCGTGGAAATCGAATCGCTGAGCGGGACCCCGGTGCTGGGCTGGCTTCCGCCTCTCGACGCCCTTCGCTCGACCCTCGATTTGGTCGCTCGCGGCGCCAACGCCTCTCTGCGGTTTTGCGACGCCCTGGCTGCCGCGGTCAAGCCTCGTTTTCGCTCAGATCGGTTTCTCCAGATCGCCCAAAACGCGCCGGACATGGCCGAACCGCAAGAGACGGATCGAGATGGCAACCCCTCGACCATCGCGTTGGCCTACGACGAAGCGTTTCAGCGGTATTTCCCGGACACTTTAGACCGGATGGAAGCAGCTGGCGCCCGCATTCGAACTTTCTCTCCCTTACGAGCCGAGGCATTGCCGAGCGACGCCGATGTGGTCGTGATTGGCTGTGGCAATCTGGAGCCCCACGCGGAACAACTGGCCCGCAACCGATGTATGCACCAAGCTCTTGCAGAGCACAAGCGAGCGGGAAAACGAATCTACGCTGAAGGGGCTGGAGCAGCCTACCTCTGCCGGAATCTCATCCTTCCGAGCGGGCGGCGGTTTGAAATGAGCGGCTTGATCCAGGCCAACGCAGAGCGGCGAATGGTCAGCGAGGCAATACAGCCAGTCGAGCAGCGATGGCGCTCGCCGCTTTGGATCGGCGGCTCGTCCACTTGCGTTCGAGGATATAGGAACCGATCTTGGCGGTTCTCCCTCGCGGAAGAGCCGGAGCCCTACGAGAATCTCGAACAAAGCGACTTGGCAGGCGTCATCGGCGGGGCTCAAGGCCAACAGACCTCCGTTGCTTGCAGGCGCCGCACATTGGATACCTTGATGGACGCGAATGTAATCGCCAGTCGAGTTCACGTGAACTTCGCTGCCCACCCGGGGTTGCTCAACGACTTCGTCCGCAGAAGCTGTCCAGCCGTTTGCCGA
>CAZWOU010000157.1:0-16835 GCA_964635375.1 uncultured Pirellulaceae bacterium
CCCGCCCGCGACGGGCAGCAGACCTTGTGGGCGTAGGCCTGGGTAAACCGGACGCCGCTTTCGGCGAGCTTGTCGATATTCGGCGTGAGCAGGTCCGCTGAACCGTAGCAGTTCGCATCGAGCGTTCCGTGGTCATCGGTAAACAAGATAACGACGTTCGGCCGTTTGGCCTGGGCGACGGCAAGCGGAATGCAAAGTGCGCAAAGCGTCAGTAGAGCTGTGAAAGTCGGTACAGTCTTCATTGTTGGAGTGGTGTCCTCGAGGTGTTGACTTGGTCCTAAGGATCCAGCTGATCTTCGTTCCCATTCGCCCTTTTGGTTATCGCGACCAGTTCCGGACAAGCCGCGCGATGGCAGGCGACGTGCCAGGCGGGCGAAGCAGGGAGACCCTGGTGGCAGGCCGATCTCTGGGCCTCACGGAAGAGTCGCCACGCGGGCATAGAGTTCGTCTATCGGTTGTCGGTTGTCATCGACCAGGTAACGGGGTCGACCATTCAAGTCAGGTATTCCGACTCGATTGACATCAAGTCCGATGTTGCGATAGAGCGTCGCAAAGACCTCTTGAACATGTACTGGTCTGTCGACCGGCACGCCGCCAATGCTATCTGTTTCGCCAATGATGTGGCCGCCTTGAACGCCGCCGCCAGCGATCAAGACCGATTGCGTTCCAGGCCAATGGTCGCGTCCGCCCTTGGCGTTGATCCGCGGCGTGCGGCCAAACTCGCCCCAGACGACCACGGTTGTCGTCTCCAATAACCCGCGTTGGTCAAGGTCTTGCAGAAAGACCGACAAAGCATGATCAAAGACGGGAAGGTACTTCTTAGACAAGTACTCTATCGTCCCCTCCCGATTCGCGTGCCAGTCCCATGCTCCGAAGGCCACGCTGACACAGCGCACGCCGGCTTCGATCAGGCGACGCGTTAGCAACAGGCGCTGAGCGTCCTGTGGCGCACCGCCAAAACTTGGGTCGGTCTTTTGCGATTCGCCGTAGCGGTCGCGCATCGCCTGCGGTTCGCGCTGTAGGTCGAGCGCGTCGGCAAGCCGGCCGGAAGTCAACATGCTGAACGCTTGTTGCTGGAAGATGTCGACGCCGCCGCTCTCGACTTGTTGCTGATGTTTCCCCAGAGCGTTCAACAGGTTCCGGCGATCGTCAAGCCGGGACAGGTCGACCCCGTTAAGAACAAGATCCGATTTGACTTCGCCCTCCAAGGCAAACGGCACATGCTTATGTCCCGTGAAGCCCGGCCAGGAGGGCCGACCTTGCAGGTGGATGCCGTTGTTGCCATACGGCGCATAGCTCATCTTCGGCGCAGCGTCGACGTAGGGAACCATCCCATTGGATGCGGCGCCAAGAACCGCGGAGGCCATCGAGCCAAACGACGGCCAGCCGCCGCCCGGCTCACCGTCTTCACTGCGACCGCCCGGACGACCCGTATAACACTGAAACGACTCGTGGCGATTCTTGAAACCGACAAGCGACCGTATGATCGAGAACTTGTCCGCCATAGCCGACAGCTTCGGAAGGAGCTCACAAAAGTGAACGCCGGGCAAGTTCGTTGCTGCGGGACGAAAAGAGCCTCGAATCTCGGCTGATGCGAAAGGCTTCGGATCAAATGTCTCGTGCTGAGTCGGTCCGCCCGGCAAGTAGATGATGACAGCTGACCTGCTTCGGTTCGGCGCCGCGCGCAACACGCTGGGCAGCGTCAACCCGGCGACTCCGAGCGATCCAATGCGCAGAAACTTGCGCCGTGAAAGACCATCGCAACACTTCGTTGACTGGCGGTCGAAAAGCGTGAGCATTCTGGTTTCCTCCGGACACCGAACAGACCGACCGTAATTATGATGCCAGAGTCCCGCAAATGAAAGATGAACCAAAAGTTTAGCCTGATCAGGGCCAAGCCTACCTGTGCGGCGTGCCGGCATCTACAATGTCGCATTGGCTGGCCGGCCGCCTGCTCAGGCGGGGACATTTCCGCCGCTCGCTGAGCCGCAGCCGCGAGTTGCAGCCCAGCTTGACGATGGAAATCGAGCTGCTGCGCGAGAAGCTCGCGAAACACGAGAAGTCTCCCATTATTCTTGCGGAAGCGAATCGCAACTGCTCGACGCGAGGGCGGTCAGCGGGCAGAATGTTGACTCGGCGCCGAGTTTCTACGTTTGATGGCCCGCCAACACTGGAAGGTAACGAGACCAATGCGTCAAACCCTTGCCCTGCTGCCCCGCCTCTCTGCGATTCTCACGATCTGCGTCTGGGGCCAACTGGCGCTCACGCAAAACCTCCGCGCCGCTAGGCCCAATGTTGTCTTCGTGATGACCGACGACCAAGGGTATGGCGACCTGAGTTGCACGGGAAACCCGGTTCTCAAGACGCCGAACATCGACGCTTTGTCCCGCGTTTCGGTGAGGCTGAACGACTATCATGTCTCGCCAACATGCTCGCCAACTCGCAGCGCTCTGCTGACCGGCCATTGGACTAATCGCACGGGCGTCTGGCACACGATCATGGGTCGCTCGCTGCTGAGAGAAAACGAGACGACGGTTGCTCGTATCTTCTCCGATGATGGTTACGCGACCGGGATGTTTGGCAAGTGGCACCTGGGAGACAACTATCCCTATCGACCGGAGGACCGCGGATTCCAAGAGGTGATGCGACATGGCGGGGGCGGCGTTGGGCAAACACCAGACTACTGGGACAATGCGTACTTCGACGGCGCCTACTTTCACAACTCCAAACCAACGGCCGTCAAAGGGTTCTGCAGCGACGTCTTCTTCGATTACGCCAAACGATTCATCAAGCGGCAAAAGGCGGCGGGCAAGCCGTTCTTCGCCTATATCGCAACGAACGCGCCCCACGGCCCGATGCACTCGCCGCTGGAATCCAGCAAGCCCTACCTGAGCCAAAACACCAACCTCGCCAACTTCTACGGGATGATCGCCAACATTGACGACAACGTTGGCCGCATGAGGTCTTTCTTGAAAAGCGAGGGATTGGAAGACAACACGATCTTTGTGTTCACCACCGACAACGGAACCTCAAGCGGCGCCAAAGTATTCAACGCTGGGATGCGAGGCAGGAAGGGTAGCGAATATGATGGCGGACATCGCGTTCCTTTCTTTATTCACTGGCCGGCGGGCGGTCTAGGCGGCGGAGTCGATGTTGCCCCCATTACCGCCCATGTGGATGTCGTCCCGACGCTCATGGATCTGTGCGGAGTCAAAACGCCCCAAGGCGCGAAGTTCGATGGGCGAAGTATTCGGCCCTTACTTGAAGGCAAGAAGACGGATTGGCCCGACCGGATCCTGGTCACGGATTCGCAGCGAGTCAAAGACCCGATCAAATGGCGCAAGAGCGCGGTGATGACTTCGCGCTGGCGGCTTGTCAACGGTAGCGAGCTTTACGATATCACGTCCGATCCCGGTCAAGAACACGATGTCGCGGGTGAGAATTCGGAAGTCGTGGAGAGACTAACCGATTTCTATGACGCTTGGTGGGAGGAGCTTCTGCCAACCTTTAAGCAGGACTGCGCAATCTACTTGGGGCACGCCCAACAAAACCCGACTACGCTGACCTGTCACGACTGGATTACCACGGGATCGACCCCGTGGAACCAATCCCACATCCGCAACGCGCAAGGCGGTGATCGGAACACGGGATTCTGGCACGTGCTGTTTTGGGCGGGAGGCGAATACGAAATCCGACTGCGCCGATGGCCTGCGGAAAGCGGCGCCAAACTTGGCGACTCGTTGCCGGCCGGAGCCTCGGTCCCAGGAGCCACGGCGTACCGAGCGCGTCCCGGCAAATCGTTCAAGCCAGTGCGAGCCGTACTGAGAATCGGTGACCAAGAGTACCGCAGCGAAGCCGACGCGGGCTCTTCGGAAGTGGTCTTCCGCGTGAAACGCCCAGCCGGAACGACCCGGCTCTCCGCCCGCTTCTATGACGAAGATGATCGCTGGATCGGCGCCTACTACGCCTACGTCAAACGCGATGCCGCCAAGGCGGATGATATCAAGCCAAAGGCCAAGCGGGAAACCACCACAGCCAATAACAGCACAGGGCCCCCGCAATTGCAGTTTCCGTTGACCGCCGATTGGGGCGTCATCCACGCCCGCGACGACCGCTTGGAACTGCGAGTCAACAAGACTCCCGACTCGCGCCGCCTTGCCATCCCTCGCTTGAACAACCCAATTGGGAAGATCAATATCGAGGGTGTGGCAGAGCTTAAGCTCAAACCGGGCCTGACAAGTTGGGAAGTCTTGCTGCCGAAGAAATCGATCCCGACGCCGTTCACCGTGACGATCGCGACCGTTGGCAAGCCGCTGCTGCCAACGGGAAACGAAGTGGCTGAGCCGACACAAAGCGACCAGATTCTCTTGCCCGCGCACGCGGCGGTAACCCACGGACGACTGCTCCGATATGAACCGCAGCCCCACAAGAACACAGTCGGTTATTGGGCGGACGCCAACGATTGGTGCCATTGGAGTTTTCGCGCAAAAACGGCCGGAACCTACCGAGTTTCCATCGAACAGGGTTGTGGCAAAGGGCAGGGGGGCAGCAGCGTCGAGGTGAAACTCAAGGACCAAGCAGTTCCGTTTGTGGTCGAAGACACCGGTCACTTTCAAAACTTCAAGTGGCGAGAGATTGGCCTGCTGAAGATCGCGAATGCCGGCGTTCATTCGTTGCAGATCAAAGTGATAAAGAAGGCCGCCAACGCAGTCATGGATGTTCGCAGCCTCAAGCTGACTTTGACCGCGGAACCGGAAAAATCGGGCAAACGGCCGGGCAAACGGCCGAACATCGTGTTCTGTTTCGCCGATGATTGGGGCCGGTACGCGAGCGCCTATCGCAAGCCCAACGACAACACGCCCAACGCCGTCGTGAACACGCCAAACTTTGACCGCATCGCGCAAGAGGGCGTACTGTTTAACAACGCGTTTGTGAACGCGCCGTCTTGTACTCCCTGTCGCAGTTCCTTGCTGTCCGGGCAGTACTTCTTTCGAACTGGTCGCGGCGCCATCTTGCAAGGCGCAATCTGGGACGCAGCCATTCCCAGCTACCCGCTCCTCCTTCGTGACGCGGGATACCACATTGGACACACGTACAAAGTTTGGTCTCCTGGTTCGCCCGCCAACGCACCCTACGGCGCCAAGCAATACGCCTACAATCAGGCTGGGAACCGCTTTAATCGGTTCTCCCAGCAGGTGAGCCAGGCGGACGACATTGAGCAGGGCAAATCGAAACTGCTGGCGGAGGTCCGAGGCAACTTCACGCGCTTCCTCGACGACCGAAAGGAGGCACAGCCATTCTGCTATTGGTTCGGACCGACGAATTGCCACAGAACATGGATCAAGGGCAGCGGCAAGGATCTATGGGGCCTGGAGCCAGATGACCTAAAGGGTCGCATGCCTTCGTTCCTGCCCGACAACCACACCGTGCGGCAGGACATGTGCGACTACTTGGGCGAGGTCCAGGCGTTTGATGCGGGAGTCGGCGTGATCGTAGATGAATTGAAGAAGCGGGGCGAGCTGGAAGATACGCTGCTGGTAGTGAGCGGAGACCACGGCATCCCCGGCTTTCCTGGCGGAAAATGCAACCTTTACGACTTCGGCGTACATGTGGCGTTGGCCATCCGCTGGGGAAAGAACATTCCCCAGGGACGCGCGGTTGACGATTTTGTCAATCTGCCCGATCTCGCGCCGACATTTCTCGACGCGGCAGGCTTGAAGCCGCCAAGCGAGATGACGGCCCGAAGTCTCCTGCCCGTGCTGCGTTCCTCAAAGAAAGGCCTCGTCGATCCTTCTCGTGATTACGTCGTCGTTGGCCGCGAAAGACATGTCGCTCGCGCTCGAATCAACAACCTGCCCTACCCCCAGCGGGCGATTCGCACGAAGGACTTTCTTTACATCCGTAACTTTAAGCCGGATCGATGGCCGATGGGCGTGGGCCCTGGCTACGGGCTTCCCGATGGCGAACTGCCTGCAACCAATCTCGTTGAATCGAATACGTTTTCTTGTTTCGGGGACATGGACGCCAGCCCGACCAAAGCTTGGATCGTTGAGAATCGGAACCAGGCCGGGATCGCTCGATTCTTCGACTACGCATTTGGCCGACGGCCCGCAGAGGAGCTCTTTGACCTCGCCTCCGACCCGCAGCAGACAAAGAACCTCGCCGATTCCAAGGACTATCGCGACGTCAAACAGAAACTCTCCAGCCGCCTCATGGAAGTCCTCACGAAGACGGGCGACCCCCGAGTGACGGGAAAAGGAAGCCTATTTGACGAATCGCCCTACTCCGACGCGCCGCCGCCACGACGGCGAAAGAAGTAAACGCGGCGGAATCATGTTCAAATGCGAGACGCGGAGATGGGCGAGCCAACACGTCGAATTCTCTTGGTGACGGAACGCTTTCCCCCTGACCTGGGCGGCGTTGCCCGCAGTGGTTTCCGCACGGCCCATGCAATGGCTGGCCTGGGCTTCGAAGTGCATGTTCTGGCCTGGACAAAGACTCAGCAAGCCGGCGAGTTGACGAGCCAAACGTCACGAGCGACTCGGACCGGAAGTCGTCCGACAAGCGTCCACTTGCATCGCTTGGGACTGTTCTCCAACTGGGACATGTCTCTTCAACACACTAGCAATGTCATGGAATGGCTGCACGACGCGCACGATTTCGGCCTCTTGTGGGGACACTACATTTACCCGGCTGGCTTTCTCGCAGTGATGTTCGCCGAGGCAAATGGCCTGAATTCGATCGTGAGTGCGCGCGGCAACGATATCGATCGACTGATGTTTCCGCCAGGCGATTTTGCCCGGCTGCACTGGACTCTGCAGAGAGCCTCAGCGATCACAACCGTGTCGCGCGATCTTGCCGGCAAGATCGACGTACTGCTGAAGACGAACGGCCGCGCCCATGTCGTTCACAACTCCGTCGATTTGGAAGTCTTCCGACCGCAGGCGCCCGATCAGACCTTGAGGCGCAATCTTGGCATCGGCGACGAAGATGTGATACTTGGTTTTTGCGGTGAAATGAGGCACAAGAAGGGACTGCCGTTCCTGCTGAGTTGTCTGGACGAAGTGAATCGATCTCGGCCCGCTCGTCTGCTTGTGATCGGCGCCGTCAGACCGCGGGAACAAGCTCAGCTGACGTCCTTCTTCGTCGAGCACCCCGAGCTCGAGGAACGGGTCATCGCCACCGGAGTCTTGGAAACGCCGATGGAAGTGAGCGGTTATATTCGGTTGTGCGACGTCATGCTCCTACCGTCGGTCTGGGAGGGGTTGCCAAACGCCTTACTTGAAGCCATGGCCTGCGAGGTGATACCAATCGCCAGCGACGCGGGGGGAATTCCCGAAGTTATCGAGCATCAGGTCGACGGCTTCATCATCCCCAAGTCCCGCCTCAACCGACTCGGAGAAGCCACCCTGGAAGTGCTCGGTCAAACGCCAGCCGTGCTAGACCCAATTCGCAAATCGGCCCGCAAGAAAGTCGAACAGCAATTCAGCCACATTCTCGAAGACCAGCGTTTGCAAACTCTGCTGCAACACGTCTTGCCCGACTAGCCGTCAGTCGTCGTTGAGTTCACACAGCGAACCTCGAGCGTGTTCGCTCTGCTCAACCGAGCCAGGCTGCAGTGCGTCGATCAATCGGCTGACGAATAACTGCAGATCGGCATTGCCGCAGGAGAAGACATCGACCGCGGCGTAGGCGTGTTCCGGGTAAGTGTGAATCGACGCGTGAGACTCGGAGAGCAGGACCATCAACGTCAGACCGGCATTCTCGCCTGGGAACTGTTTCGATCTGATCCCCAACCGATGAAAGCCGCACTCATCCAACAACTTCTCAAAGAGCGCCGTCATCGAGTCGACGCAACCGAGTCGCGGGTCCTGAACTTCGTAGAGGTCGAGCAAGAGATGGCGGCCGATTGCCCGCGACGACGCTGGGGGAACGGTCGGTTGATGGTCGAGAGATTTCATGACGTCATACTATTCGACTTGAGTTGAAAAATGTTGCGACGCCCCAGCGGCACTCAGAGAGATTTCAGCTGTGGGTTGCTTCGTCGCTTCCAGATAAATCCATCCAAAATGTAATGTGTCGCCTGCGGCGTGGCCAGCAGCGCTGCCAGGCAATGCTGGAATCGCACGTCCAAGTCGACCGAAGATCCAAACAACCAGGGACGTTCCTGCCACAGAAACCGATCCCACAGGAGCTGTTCGACATAAGCCAAGAGCCAAACTGTGGCCAAAATCATGGCGATCGTCGCCAGCCCACTCCATTTTCTCGGCTCGCGCGGATAGACGGGCTCAGAGTCTTCTCCCAGCTCGCTCTCTCCCAGCTCGTTCCATTCTTTTTGTTTGCCGCGTTGTCTCGCTCTGACGTACCAATAAGTCAGAACAATGTAGGGCACGCCGTGGATAATCACATTCGTGACCGTGAAGGCGTAGTCCGAGTTGAATGTGATGATACCCAAGTACCAACAGAGAATGGTGACAACGACAACGATGTCCTTGCCCGGATTGGCTCGGCCGCTCCGCCATTGCCAGACCGCCTTGACCAAATAGGCGCCGACGGCGGCCCAATAAAGCGGTGCGATGATGCTGCTGAGTTGGATCGGGACCGATTGAAAGTCCCACTCTCGGAACCACCAGAATTCTCGTGGCAGGCGGGCGTGCCAATAGACCAAGGGGTAGATCGTCGCCAGGTAGATCGTCGCCGTGTCGATCCACTTCTGCCAACCGTCCGGCTCACGCGCTTTGCCTCGATACATGGCGACCCAACCATACTGTTGGCGGACGAAGTGAAACACGGCCACGTAGGCGAGAATTCGCCAGAACCAATCAGGGCTTTCGGAGTGAATCGCCCAGCCGATAACGAAGGCGACGAGGGGTGTTCCGTAGTAGAGAAGCGGTCGACGATTCAATTCGTTGGTATCAAAGTAGACGCGAAATCCGGTCGCGTAAACGTGGGCCACGTCGATGAGTATGATGATGGGGACCCACGCCCAGCTGGGCGTATCGGATTCCAGCAGCCCAGCGTGAGCTCCGTAGGCGAGCAACGCCAGGGCAAGCAGACCGCTGCCGAGGAACGCGGCGATATCGACGGGAGCGCTGAACAGCCAGACGGGCGGATTGTTCTTTGCGGCATCCGGCGCCAGAGGATCGGTTGAGTGGCAACTCACGCACCCGCCTCCTGAAGCGATTCGACGACCTCGCCGGCGGCGCGCCAACCATGATCAAACGCCTCTTCAAACAGAGAAACGCCGCTCAAGTCACTGTGGGCGAAGTGAATTCCGCGGAATGGAGCGGCCGCTTGCCGCCGCGCGTCGCTATCGATAAACCCGGGCTTGGGGCGAACCATTGCGTGTCCCCAGCGAGCGACGTCTAGCCGCGAGCATTGATTGCGAATTCCCGGATGCCCAACCTCCAGATCGCTCAACACGACCTCCGCCCAGTCGTCGCGAGACGTCTGCAGCAGTCGGTCGCGTTCGCGTTTGGCGTCGGTTCCACAGAACGGGTAGTAATGGGTCAACACCGTCGGGCCATAGTCGGGGCCTCGTTGATGGGTCGCCGCGACGTAGCCCAAACTGGGGCTCTCGTAAAGTACGTTGTCCCAACACATGGGGAACCCTGCGCCCTGGGGTCGCTCATCGAGGTGGACATTGCTTACCGCCCAGGTGCCGTACTCAAACTGCCTGGCTCCGGCCAGAAGCTCTGGCGTCAAACCGTCGATCACAAAGGGCGTCAAGAATCTCGGCGCGGCAAAGATGACTCGTTTTGTTTGATACCGACGAAGGCGTCCTGATTGGTTGATAGCGTGAACCTCCAAGTCGCCACGAGGAACGCCATCGGCCGGGCTCTTGCCATGACCAATTCGGGCGACGGCCCAGCCGTACTCCGTTCTCTCTCGCAGCGGCTGCAACATGTGTTGAACGACGAAGCCGTTGCCGGCTGGCCAAGTTAGAAACGCCTGCGACGAACCACCCGGAACGGACCGTCGAGCGGCAAAATAGAAAACGCCCGCCCAAGCACTGGTCTGTTCGATTGTCAATCCGTAGTCATCGCGGCACGCATAATTGACGTACCATGTTAGCCGAGGCGATGTGAATCCGTGTTGCTGCATCCAATCGGCCATCGTGATCTTGTCGAGCGCCATCACTTCGGCGTCATCCGAGCAGGTCGAGGAAGGGATCGCGAACGCCCGCCGACCTTGTCCGTCGCGCCAAGCGACCCAATGGTCGATGGCATGCTCAAACCGTTTTCTTTGTTCAAGCTCCTCTGGCGAGGCGCCGGATCTCAAGTAGAGCCCTTCTTGCCAGATGCCCTTGTAGAAAATACGCGACTCGGGATCTCGCACAATCCAGTGCTCTTGTGGAATCGGATCGCCGTTCGGATCGCGGCCTTCAAAGGCGCCCATCTCGTCAAACAAAGCGACGAGCGGCTGGTTTTCCTTTCGCGGCGACGGCACGTAATGTGCGCCCCAGGGAAATGCGACCACATCCGAACGGCCGCTCTGCGACTTGCCTCCTGCGCGGTCCTCCAATTCAAGGACAAGAAAATCTCGCTCGCCCTCGGCTTGAAGGCGTCTAGCTGCGGCGAGTCCGGCGATCCCTGCGCCAACGATGATCACCCGCGGACGTTCCGCCGAATCCTCGACGCCTTGCGGCTTGCCCGCAACCGAGCCGCGTGAACGAAAATCTCGCATCGCGTGTCCGAATTCGACACTGCCTCCCGCCAACTCGCCAGGTGGAAGCGGGACGGAATGCGAGGACGAGCAACCACCGCACGCCAATGCCGCGGACCCGCCGAGAAAGGCGGCCAACAAGTCGCGGCGGCGCATCGAGTTCATCAACTGGCCTTCTGTTCTGTTCTCTACAGCCCGCCCCGTCAACATCTCGCCAACATCTCGCCAATCCTGACAAGAAACGAACAGGCATGGTGCTGCTCGAACACGCTATTGGACGAGCGAGGTTTCGTTTTCGTAGTAGCGCACGAGGACCTGATTATCGAGTCGATTGATTTCGACAGGCACCTCCGCCATGTCGTTGGGCAATACAAACATCCCGGCCATCGTCTTTGAATTGAGGAAACGAAGACCTTCGCGGCATTGACTGGGCGTGGTGAATGGGTGCTTCATGGCAGCCGCAAAACCCCAGACGCCGAACGTGGGCACCGACGCGTGGTAGGGCGCCACATGCAGGCCAGCGCGCTCCATCGTTTTCAAGATACACCAGTACGATTGCCTGGTGAACATCGAGGAAGTGCACTGAATCGCGACAACCCCTTCGTCAGCCAAGTTGCGTTTGAGCATCCGAAAGAATCGTCGCGTGTAAAGTTTGCCTAGAGAGAAATTATTTGGATCCGGAAAGTCGATCACCACGACATCGAACGGCCCGCGTTTGCTCTCCAACCAGGTCATCGCATCGTCATTGATAACTCGCACTTTTTCGTTTGACAACGAGTCTTGATTCAGCAGCGCGAGCGGCGGGAAGGCCGTGGCGAGCTTAGTCATTTCCGGATCCAAGTCGACAAGCGTCACGCTTTCGACATCGCTCTCTCGGAGGACTTCTCGTACGGCGAGACCATCTCCTCCGCCGAGCACGAGGATCTTCTTGGGCGATTTGGATAGCGCCATGGCTGGGTGAACCAACGCCTCGTGGTATCGGTACTCATCGGTCGAGCTGAATTGCAAATTGCCGTTGAGATAAAGATTGAACGCCCCGCCGTTGCTGGTCACGACAATGCGTTGGTAGCTCGACGTCTTGCTAAACACGACTGTGTCGTCGTACAGGCCCTCTTCCGCGAACGTAGTAAACCGATCGGCCTTGATCAGGGCCACGGCCAGCAGCAACATGACAAAACACGCTCGAGCTCGCAGGAATGGCGCCCCCGCCTTGATGGCGTCCTTGAGAATCCACGTCCCCCATAGAGCGACCGATGCGTTGAGCAAGCCAAACAGCAGCGATGTTCGAATTAAGCCGAGGTGAGGAACCAAGAGCAGGGGAAAGGCAAGCGACGCGACCAAGGCGCCGATGTAATCAAAAGTCAACACGCGGGCAACGAGGTCCTTGAAATCCATATTGTCGCGCAAAATCCGCATCAATAATGGGAGCTCGAGACCGACCAATGTGCCTATCCCAAACACCAAGCCGTAGAGGATCGGGCGGAAGACCGTGAGGTGTGAGAAACTGAGGAACAGCAGCGGCGCCGAGAAGCCGCCGAGCAGGGCAACGCCCAGTTCCGTCTCGATGAAACACCGTTCAAGTGAATTGTCGAGGAAGCCGGAAAGCCAAGCTCCAGCGCCCAGGGCGAACAGGTAGACGCCGATGCATGTCGAGAACTGGGTGATCGAATCGCCGAGCACGAAACTAGCCAGCGTGCCCGCGATCAACTCATAGATCAAGCCGCAGGTGGCGATAATGAACACGTTGAGAAAAAGCAATGGCGCCTTTCGCATAATCGACCTATCCCAGCAACGCAGCGGCGAGGATGATCGCAATGCCAAGGATCATGGAGCCAATAATGACGCCCAAGGCCACATTCTGATCTTCTTCGATTTCCTTTCGCACAGAGAACGGGGCGATTTTGATGACGACGAATAGACAGACGCCAAACAGAACCAATCCAATCACGGTGAACACGACAGACAAGATGACTGGCCCAATTAGGTCAGCCTGAAGATCGAACCCGCCGCCGCCCTCTCCGCCTACGGGCCCTTGGGCGGCGCTCGGAGCGGTGAAGACCATCAGCACCGCAAGGCAAACCAATGCCGCCAACGGGGCTCGTCGCATTATTCCCATCATTCCAAACTCTCCCTATTCATGCTTACTAGGTCAGTATGTAGATATGCACTTTTTCACAACAGTTTGAGACGCCCGTCGTTCGCCCCTTCGCTTACGTTGTGTTACAGCGAAAGCTATTTGCCGAATCCCCATCCGCCGCCGCCATAGTACCCGCGGCGACTGCGGCTGTATCCCGATGAATTGGCCGAGCGGACCGCTTTGATTGTCGGCAACGCCTCGCGCGACGAGGTTCCCACCTCCATTCCCAGGATGGAAAACGTGAGATAGGAGCCTATCAATAGGCCTCCTACCCCCAGGTAGATCATTTTCGGCATCTCAGCCTCGCAAGATTGTGATGTTTGAATTCGGTTGGCAGACTTGATGGTCTCGCCAGCAAGTCGACGAGTGATTCTTTAAACAGTACTAGGCTCAGGAACTCGAGTCGCTCTGCGACCAACGTCTCGCCTCAAAGGACAAGTGATGAATGCCAATGGCAATCGGCCAAACGGCGAGGACAACGACCACTAACAGCCAGTTCGCCATCAGCGGCGTCCCTTGCCTGATCGCCACGGCGATCGTTCGCGTCTTATCCAGCCCCTTTTGAAATCGAAACTTGCTTTGCATCGTGTAAGTGCCCGCAGGCAGCGCGCTAATGTACTTCACGCGTTTCCGCCCCGATCCAGCTTGCCCTTGCTGAACTCCGGCGGTGAACTTATAGAGCTTCTTCGTTTTTTCGTTGTACAACCCACCGTCGAGATAGGCCCAACGACTCGATTCGGGCGTGCTGATGGTCAACTGAATATTTCGCATAGCCTTCAATTCAAAGGACTTGGAATATTGAGTTGTCATGTCATTGATTGGGACCGTAAAGCTGACATCGCCAACCTTTTTCTGAGGGCTAACGGCGTACACCAGCAAGCCGGCGAGCAACGCGCAGCCGAGCAGGATTAACGCCTGCATGTAGGTGTGCTTGTGAACGTAGGGTTGGTTTGGCGCAATCGTCGAAGGCCGCGGCAAGCTCTTCAGCTGAAAGGCCTCTTCAATTTCCGTGACCGGCACATATTCGCCAAGCGTGTAATTGACCTCCCGGCTCTGAGTCTTGTCCTCGGCCTTCGCTGGCGGCCCGTTTACCGGTTCGATCATAGGCCGCCCCAGTTGTGGAATGCCGTCGGTCGACGCCGATTGGTCCGGAGACGGAGCCGACTTTTCTGGTGCAGTAAAAGTCTCTTCGCGAGAGAGCATGAAAGGCGGTCGAACATAATCGGCCGCGCCAACTCGCTCCCCGATCTCCACCTTCCAGTAGAATTCGCCGTAGACGGCCGAGACGACAGGCATCGCTCGTTCAAACGCATAATATCGCTTGTCTTTGTAGTACGCAGTCCGCAGAAACGCGCGCACATCTCCAGCTGAGATCGGCTTGCCGAGAGTCCAGTGATTCTGGCTGTGAACGAGCCAATGGAACGGTTGCCGGGGCGTGTAGAGCAGGTACTCCTGCCAGGGATAGACGACTCCCTCAACCCGGACCTGGCGTTGCATGAAGCCGATCACGGTGTACTCGCGGTCGCGGAGAGTTCCTTTCGAGCCGAGCGGGATCAGAGGCGAGATCTTTTGATTCTTCAGCACGTGCAGGAACTTCAGAGCGCCATTGTCCTCGATGTCCAAGAGCGAATCGCAATAGGGGCAGGCGATCCGTTCAGAATCGCTCGGCGCGTGTAACTCAAGCGAACCTCCGCAGTGTGGGCAGGTGACGGCTTGGCTGGCGACAGACGTCGGCTTGGTCTCTCTTCCCTCGGCGTATTCCAAGCCCAGTCGCTCGATCGGAAACTCGCCGCCGTAGTACAAGGCCGGAGGATCTTCGGAGCCGTCGAGCGTGGCAAACCGTTTGCCTGCGCCCTGCAAGTCGGCGTAGGCATGCCGCTCGCCCGGCTTGAGAGCGAAGGGGATTTCGCCTTCGCCTGACATCAGTTCCGCCTCGCCCACCTCAACAACTTTCATGCGACCAGCGGAGGGGATTAAGACTTCATCCTCGAGTTGGAGTTCGGCGATAGGCGGGATGGAGTGGCCTTCGGGCAACTGCTTTTTAAACGTCAGACAAAAACGGCCCTGAGCCTCCGACAGCCAGCCCCACCGCTCGCCGCCATTAAAAGCGATGTACCATTCGTCCCAGACGCCTCCGGCTGCGTGGCGATATTGAGTGCGGCCGGTGATTTCAAATCGTGAACCCTTGACTTCACCGACTGCCCCAACTTGCAAAGGCGACTCGGTTTGGACGAGATCGGCGACCTTGCCGTACGTCTCCAGTCGTCCGTCGGCGCGGCCGACAATGCTGCTGCAGCTCTCGCAAACAACGACCAGGGAATTGGCCGCGTTAAACTCAATTTCCGCGCCGCACATTGGACAGGATCCTTGAAGTCCCATGTCCGCTCCTTTGTTGAACCCAATGCCTGACCCGAATCAATCGTTAGGCGATCAGCTGCATTCTCCATCATTCCGACAGCGCAATGGCAATTCCTATCACGCCAAGGCCCTCCTTACAAGACACGACCCGCATCCATCAAGCCTGACCTCTTCGCAAAGCGTCATCGTATACGCCGAGAAGTTGCTGCTGAGCTGCCAGCCAACCGCCGCCAGCCTCAATCCGCCGCCTGGCCGCAGTTGCCAGTGACGCGGCCAATCCCTGCTCGTGAATCAAGCGAAACACGGCGTCCTTGATCGCTTTGCCTGAGCCGGGTCGGACTAAGATCGCCTCACGCTCGCTGTCGACCAACTCTCTGACCACCTCCAAATCGCTGGCGATTAGTGGAACGCCGCTTGCCATCGCCTCCAAAACTTTCAACGGACAACACCCTTGCTTTGTGTTGCGATCGTTCTTTGTCAAGGGAGCCAGCACAATCTGTGATTCATGATGCAACTTGGCCAACGCTTGACGCGACACCGGCGGCAGGCGAGTGAGGCGGTCGTAGACGCCTAAGTCGTACGCCAAGTTGTCGAGCCACTTGCGCTGACGCGGGCGCGCAGGTCCGACGACCGTCAGTACTGCCGGTCGGTCTCGATTGATCAGGGCCAGCGCCTCCACGGCGTGGGCAACGCCCTGCCAAGCGGTCAGACCGCCGCAGTAAAGCAGCCTGATCGGCTCGGCGGCGCCAAATGCAGGTGGTTTGCCAGTCGTCTCAAAAACAGACAGGTCCGCCCCGTTGCGAATCACTGTGACTCTTTCATTTGGAACACCCAAACTGAAGAGGTGACGCGCGTTCACTTCGCTGACAGTGACGATTCGATCCGCCGCCTGTAGGCAAACCTGCTCCTGATGGCGGATTTTTTTCAACAACTCCTGATCTTCAGCAACCTGAGGGTAATGGTACTTCAGTTCAATCGAAGGGAGACCGTTGACCTCATAGATCAACTGCTTGCAGAAGGTCGACTTGTTCTTGGCGACCGGGTACCCCTCGAAGATGGAGCGAAAGTGAAAGACGTCAAATTGCCCGCCTCGATCAACCGATTCGATCAACCGCCGCCACATCTGTACGCGAAAATGCTCAACTCGCTCAAACAGATGGGCGCCTTCAGCGAGCAGGGGAAAGTGGTTGACGTGGTGACTCGGGGCGGCGCAAACCGTCGTCTCCTCGGGGATCGGGGCGACGGTGAAGAGGTCCAACTGGCCGTAATGTCGTGATAGAGCCGACACGAATGATTCGATGTGGGTCGCGGCTCCCTTGGGCGAAGGGAAACGGTCGAACGACGCGTACGCCAGTCGAGGCGAAGTTGTCGCAGAGTAAGCGGGCGACGCAGCTCTCATGTGTTCCGGCAAATCAGGACCCAATACTCGTGTTCATCACTCGTCGGTTCATCGCTTGTTCGCCGCTATCTTACCCCAAACTTGCCGCCATCTCTCTCACTCCAGGCAGCCACATCTGGTATCCTCATCGATGGCGGTTCGAGCGTCCAGGCTGGGCGCGCGAATTCGGAGAAACCAGTTCACCAGCGCCCTCGAACGCGACTCGTTCCGCCAAGCAACTGGAGACTGGGCAAGTCAGAGACTGGGCAAGTCAGGCAAGCATTATCCCAATTTCTT
>CAZWOU010000158.1:0-11831 GCA_964635375.1 uncultured Pirellulaceae bacterium
TGCGCGTTCCTGGTACTCGGGCAGCACTCGAGCGTGATAGACGGTCTGTTCCTCGTTCGTGAACGCATTCGCCTCGGCGCCGATCTCATCGAGTTCACGATTCACGTCAGCCGCCGTGCGGCGCGGCGTGCCCTTGAACAACATGTGCTCGAGAAAATGGCTGACGCCCCACAACGCGTCTGTCTCATCACGCGAGCCGGTCTTCACAAAGAACCCCAGTGCGGCCGAGTGCGCGTTGTCGTTGCGCTCCGCAACGATCTGCAGCCCGTTCGACAGTGTTTCCTTAAGAAACTCCAATGGTGGTCTCCAACGTCTTGGCGCCAAGGGTGACTAAACGGAAATCGGAGGGAGGATGAGCCACCAAGTAGTCGCCGATCGCTTCGGGCGAGAGGGCGTCAATCGCGGCCGACACTTCGTCCAGCGTCCGCACGCGGTCAAGCAAACGCCACTCCGCAGCCAGTTGAGCGGCGCGCGAATTGCTCGACTCCTGCTGCATGATCAGGGACGACTTGTAGCGGGCCTTGAGCCGATTCACTTCCGTTTCTTGAACGCCATCGGCAATCTTGGCGATTTCGTCCGCCAACACCTCCAGAGACTCCTGAGCCTTGTCGGTCGTGGTTCCGACGTAACACTCGACGCCACCCATGCGTTGAAGCGAATGGTAACTAGCAAAGACCGCGTAACAGAGGCCGCGGTTCTCGCGCATCTCTGTGAACAAGCGAGAACTCATCCCGTCACTTAACACGCCGACGGCGCCGCGCCCCAAGAAATAGTCTGGATGACTGTAAGGGACGCTGGGGTAGCCCAAGGCAATATGGGTCTGACTCGACTGATGGTCGACGTGCAAGTAACCCGACTCTTCCGGCCTTTCCGGAATGGACTCGAGCGACTGACCGGGCCAATCACCGAACAACTCGTCGATCAATGCCACAATTTGAGGCCAGTCGATGCGGCCAGCCACGCTGATAATCGCGTCTTCCGGGCCATAGGTATTTTGGAAATGTTCGGTGATGTCGGCGATCGCGATCGAAGAGACCGCCTCGGTCGTACCCGGCACTGTGCGGCCAAACGGATCAGGGAACAAACGACGACGCAAATGCCGCAGGGTTTGCCCCGCCAAATCGTCCTCGATTCCACGAATCTCCTGAAGGCAAACCTGCCGGCCCTCCTCGATCTGATCGGCTGGCAGCAACGGGCGACGCACCAAATCGGCGAACAGTCGCATCGCCGGCTCCACTTGGTCCGCCAGCATCGCCGCGCGGAACCCAGAGTTCGAGTTCGAGACGCCGCCGCTGAACGTCACGCCGCGATTCTCCAACGCATTGTTGAACTCGCGACTGTCCATCTCGCCACAGCCGCGCTGAACCATCTCGGATGTGAAGTTTCCCAACCCGGGAAGCGTGGCGGGGTCGCGCGAACTCCCAGCCGGAAGCGATAGCGCAAACGCGGCCGACTCAAGCCATGGCATCGGCTCAGCCAAAATGGTGAGACCGTTGTCCAGCTGTTGTTGGTAGATGGTCTGAGCCACCGACAATCCTTCCTTGTCTCGCAGTCACGGGCACTCGGCGGCACCCTTTATCAACCATCGCGTCGGTATCGACTAGGGCGCCTGCAAAAAACTAGTCCCACCCAGCTACCGATTGCCCCCTAGCCGATGCAGCGATACCGATACAGTGATAGCGACCCCCGGCGATCAGACGAACGCCACTTGAGCCACCTTGTACACCGTCTTCACTCGTTGAAAACCGATCCGCTCGTACAACCGTACGGCCCCCTCGTTCTGTGCAGTCACCTCAAGAAAGGCGCCCCGCAATCCAATTTGCTGAAATCCGCCCAATGCTCGCATCAGCAACCGAGTTCCCAGACTTCGCCCGCGATGAATCTCGGTAATCCCCAGATTCTGGATCGCACCCATGTCGGACGCGTCGCGCAACCCCTGCACAGTTCCACAGTTCTGCGGAAGGCGGTCTCCCGCCCCCTGAAAGGTCAACAGCCAAGTCGCCGCGCCCACGAAATTGCCACGCTGGGAGATTTCCCGCATCAATCGCCGACAGCCCTCTCGGTCCCCCAAACAGGGAAACACGTTGGCATCCAATTCCGCGCGAAAACTAGCGTATTTTGCCTCCGCATGCGCATCGAGCAGACTCACCGACCAAGGATGCAGCGAATACCCCTCCGGCAGCGATGATGGCGACGTCTCGAGACGCGAGAGGTCGATTTCCATGCGGTAACGCTTGAAATACGTCACCCCCATAAGATCACCACCCAGCGTAATAGGTCGCCCACGAACCAGAAACAACAGCTAGTTCTTGCATCCTAGGGGCGCCTGATCCCACGGTCAATCAAGACGTGCAAACCTCCACCAGAGGTTGCTTGTTTTTGATTTATAAAATAAAATGTTTTGATAGACCAAAAACTGTCGATCCAGCTTCTTGGCAGGTCAAGCGAGATCGCGCGCAGCCCCAGAGAGACCAACCGCGAGGAAGAAATCCGTGAAACGACGCTCGTTCCTGGTAACCTCGGCGTTTCTCTGCGCCGGGTGCGGCTCGCCTCACTCTGGCGAAAACGGTTCGCCAACCGTTTCAGAGTCCAAGCCCGCAACCAAGGCCGACAAGGGGCCGTTTAGAATCGTCTGCACAACCGCGATGGTCAGTGACGTTGTGCGGCAGGTGGTTGGCGAACACGCCGAGGTCATCGGACTGTTTGGCGAAGCGGTCGACCCCCATATCTACCAGCCGAACCGGAGCGACATGCGCCGGTTGAATTCCGCCGATTTGGTTTTCTACTCAGGATTGTTGCTTGAGGGGAAGTTTGGCGACGCGTTCGAACAGCTGGCCAACGGCGGCAAACCGGTGATGGCGATTACCGAGGAAATCGAAAAAAGCTATTTGCGGTTTCCCGATGAGTTCGACGGGCATCCCGACCCCCACGTCTGGATGGATGTCTCGGCGTGGAGTCGGTGCGTGGAGCAGGTTAGCCAACGAGCAGCGAAGCATCTTCCTCGACATGAGCAGGCAATATTGCAGAATACGGCGGCCTATCGCACTAAGCTGCAAGAGTTGGACGATTATGTGCGGGGCGTGATCGCATCGATTCCGCAGAGTCAACGAGTCTTGGTCACCGCTCATGACGCGTTTGGCTATTTTTCCCAGGCCTACTCGATTGAGGTCAGGTCGCCTCAAGGCATCACGACAGAATCCTCACCCGGCGTGAA
Organism: uncultured Pirellulaceae bacterium; assembly: GCA_964635375.1. Taxonomy (GTDB): domain Bacteria; phylum Planctomycetota; class Planctomycetia; order Pirellulales; family Pirellulaceae; genus CAZMNY01. The sequence goes on from CAZWOU010000158.1 coordinate 3,215, forward strand.
CGACATCAACCGACTCGTCGACTTTCTTGTCGAACGCCAGGTCAAGTCGATTTTCATCGAGTCGAGTGTTTCCCAGGAGAACATTCGAGCCGTGATCGAGGGCGCCAAGCGACAGGGTCTCGATGTCGCGATCACGGGGCCTCTTTTTTCGGACGCGATGGGTCCCGCGGGCGATTACACGGGAACGTATATCGGCATGATCGACCACAACGCGACCTTGATCACACGCGCGCTCGGCGGCGAAGCGCCCGTTGGCGGCATGCGAGGGAAGCTTGAACTGGGCAACATCGGCCATCCCGCCGGCGAACAGACTCTCATCGCCGGTCGTTTCCGTTCGTAGCGCGAGAGCAAGGAGAGTGCATTCCCCATGCCAGAGCGCCCTACCTCGACGACTGTCGAAGAGCATCCGCGCACGTCGCCCTTGGCGATCCATGATATGACAGTAGCTTACCACCGCAAGCCAGTCATCTGGGACATCGACTACAACGCACCGGCGGGCAAGTTGATAGCGGTGGTCGGGCCCAATGGAGCGGGCAAGAGCACGCTAATGAAGGCGGCGTTGGAGCTGACGCCAAAGGTGTCAGGAGAAGTACGGGTCTTTGGCGAGCCGTACGCCAAACAGCGAAGTCGTGTTGGCTACGTACCCCAGCGCGAGAGCGTCGATTGGGATTTTCCCATTAGTGCGTTGGATGTTGCAACGATGGGCCTTTACGCCCAGATCGGCTGGTGCAGGCCCGTTGGCAAAAGGCACCGTCGAATCGCCTTGGAATCGATGGCTCGAGTTGGGATGGCGGATTTCGCCGATCGTCAAATCAGCCAGTTGTCGGGCGGACAGCAGCAACGCGTCTTTCTAGCGCGCGCGCTGGCCCAAGACGCCGACCTGTATCTGATGGATGAACCCCTGGCGGGCGTCGATGCTGCGACAGAGCGAGCCATCATCGAGATCCTGCGGCAGCTGCGGGACGATGGCAAGACAGCGATCGTCGTGCACCACGATCTGCAAACAGCGCCGAACTATTTCGACGAAGTGGTGCTGCTCAACATGAGGCTGGTGGCATCGGGACCGATGGAAACGGTCTTTACGGCCGAGAACCTGCGCAAGACGTATGGAGGAAAACTGGCGTTGCTCGACCATGTGGGTCACCAAATGACATTGCAGCGCGGGGGTGATTGATGAGCCTTCGGCATGGCGGAGCAAAGCTAAACGCGGCCGGCGCCTTGGCCGCCATCGGGCCGCTGCTGGCGCCTTCGCTCGTGTTTGGCGACGAAACAACGGTGTGGTCTCGCGTGCTGCTGCTGCACGACTACAACACTCGCGTGGTTCTCATCGGTTCAACCGTATTGGGCGTATGTCTCGGCGTCGTTGGCGTATTCATGTTGCTTCGGCGCCGGTCTTTGATGGGCGATGTGGTGAGCCACGCGTCACTGCCTGGCATCGCGATGGGATTTCTGCTGATGGAAGCCGTATCGCCAGGCGACGGAAAGTGGGTCCCCGGCCTGCTGGTCGGCGCCCTGATTTCCGCCGGCACCGGCATGCTTTGCGTGGTCGCATTGCGGCGGCTCACGCGACTCAAAGAAGATGCGGCGCTGGCGATCGTGCTGAGCGCATTTTTTGGCTTTGGAATTGTCTTGCTCTCGATAATTCAGGCGATCCCCAGCGGCAACGCCGCCGGTCTGCATCATTTCATATACGGCAAAGCCGCTTCCATGGTGGCCGCCGATGTTTGGTTGATTGTCGGCGCCTCGGTGGGATCGCTCTTGCTGGTCGGCGCGGTCTTCAAAGAGTTGAGGCTGTTGTGTTTCGATGAAGTATTCGCTCGATCGCAAGGATGGCCCACGTTGGGTCTCGATCTATTGATCATGGGTGTTGTCGTCGGCATGTCGGTCGTCGGTCTGCAAAGCGTGGGGTTGCTATTGGTCGTGGCGATGCTAATCATCCCTGCCTCGTCAGGCCGATTCTGGTCCGACAAGCTATTTCAGGTCGTGATCGCGTCGGGGGTTATCGGCGGTGCGAGCGCATTTTGCGGCGTCCTAGTCAGCGCCTTGGCGCCGAACATCGCAACGGGCGCCGTGATCGTGTTGAGCAGTTCGGCGTTCTTCGCGGCGAGCCTTCTTTTTGGCGCCAAACGAGGCTTGCTGTTGCGCTCCCTGACATTTCGCTCGCTACAGAGTCATGTCGGGGATCAAAACTTGCTGAGAGCAATCTACGAACACTGCGAATCCCATTCGACCACGAAAGGTAAAGTTGATTTAGCGGCGCCATTCCGCTCCTGCGAACTTCTACCGAGCCGGGCTTGGCAGGCCAAACAGATTGAGCAATTATTGCGCCGAGCTGGGCGCAACGGCTGGTGCCGAGCGAAAGGGGAAACGTGGGCCTTGACCGAACTTGGCGCCGCCGAATCCCGACGCACCGTTCGCAATCACCGCCTGTGGGAGCTCTATCTCATCGAGTACGCCGAAGTCGCACCGACTCAGGTCGATCGAAACGCCGACGATATCGAACACGTGCTCGGCGGCGACCTGGTGGCGGAACTTGAGGCGCTGCTCAGCCGAGACGCGGCCGGCGACTCGGTGCCCGACAGCCCACACGAGATTGTCAATCCGGTCCATGGTTAGGAGGCTGCGACAATAGCCAGACATCCAGCTAGAAATTCTCCGCCGCGCAGCGAGACGCAAAGCGAGAAAAGCGAGAGACTGTTCTAATGTTTAGCCAAGCCGTTGCACTCTTGTCGGAGTGGCAGCCGGGTGACACGCGAGTCGTGATCGCCGGCGCGCTAGCAGCAATGGCGTGCGCGCTGCCAGGCAATTTCCTCCTCGTCCGCCGGCAGAGCATGATGGGCGACGCGATTAGCCATACGGTCTTGCCCGGCATCGTATTAGCGTTCCTGGCGGCACACTGGGTACGGCAGGCGGGCTGGCTTCCCACAGGGGCTTTCGACGGCGTCTTACATTTTGCCCTGATGGCCGGCGCCGTTCTGCTCGGCGTTGTCTGTGCGGTTACGACCCAGTGGGTCCAGCGGATTGGCAAAGTGGAAAGCTCCGCGGCCTTGGGAGTCGTGTTTACGACGCTGTTCGCCTTCGGTCTGTTGCTTCTGCGAATGAAAGCCAACGATGTTCACCTGGACCCAGACTGCGTCCTCTTCGGGTCCTTGGAAGCGTTGTTCTTGAACGGTGATTCGATTCCACGAGCGTACTGGGTCAATGGTTCTGCGTTGCTGATCAACGCAATCTTGGTTCTGCTGCTGTTCAAGGAGTTGAGATTCAGTTCGTTCGATCCTTTCATGGCGACGACGATGGGATTCAATGCATCGTTCCTGCATTACGGCTTGATGGCGGCAACCGCGGCAACGCTCGTCGCGGCGTTTGAGACAGTCGGCAGCATTCTTGTGATCGCCATGTTGATCACGCCAGCTGCGACGGCTTACCTTCTCACAGATCGATTCAAGACGATGATCATCTTGAGTCTCGTGATCGCAGCGGTGACTGCGTTGCTGGGCCGCGCGGCGGCGATCGTCTTGCCAACGCTGGTTTTTCAAGAGGTTGCAGCCGCCATCCTCCCCCAGTCCGTGGTAGACAGAATGAAGCTAACCGGCATCGACACGGCCTCCACTGCCGGAATGATGGCGGTCTCCTCCGCAGCATTGCTGTGCGGCGCGATCTTGGCGGGTCCGCGATACGGCCTGCTAAGCAAGGCGATTGGACGAATGCTAGTGGCAGTTGAGATCACCGCCCAAGACGTTATCGGCAGGCTGTTTCGCGAGGAGGAACAGAGCGACGGTGCGGCCTCGATCACCGAAAGCCGATTCCGCTCCACCCTCGCCCAGGGCGGCGGACGGCTGTGGATCGCCCTTCGACTACTCATTCGCCAAGGCAAGCTAAGACGCTCAGCGGAAGGGTTCGAACTAACGGCGTCGGGCCGGGAGGAAGCCAAACAACTCGTTCGCTCGCACCGCCTGTTCGAAAGTTATATGGCCAGGCACTTTGAACTGCCGGACGATCACCTGCACGAGGCGGCCGAGCTTGTGGAGCACTACGTGAATGCTCAGATGCGAGAGCAGATGGAAAGTGAATTGGACACGCCCCGTTTAGACCCTCACGGCCGCGCGATCCCATCTGCGGAAGAGCAACTCGATTCGCCCCCAGACCAACATTCAAACGCGTCGCGACAAGAATAGTCTCGCAGCAATCGTTCGGAATAGACGCGCTCTGATATGGGTGCTCGTCAGTCCAGAATTCTCGATCTATGTCGCCAGCAGGCCGCGAAGCCGCTCGAGATTGACAACGTCCCACGCTCGGCCGTCGGGCGACTCCTTCTTTTCCGTCTCCAAGTACATTGGAATGCCAGTTAAACGCGAGTCGTTCAGCAACAGCTTGAAAGGTTCGAGCCCCAAATGGCCGTCGCCGATATGCTCGTGCCGGTCTACTCTCGAGCCCAGTTCTTTCTTACTGTCGTTCAGGTGAATCGCCTTGAGTTGATCAAGCCCAACGACATGATCAAACTCCTCCATTGTCGCCTGATACGATTCGGCAGGCGCGAGCGAGTAGCCGGCGGCAAAGACGTGGCAGGTGTCCAGGCAAACGCCCATCCGAGCGGGCTGCCGCACGCCATCGAGAATTTGCGCCAAGTGCTCGAAACGCCAGCCGAGGCAGGTTCCTTGCCCGGCCGTTGTTTCCAGCAGGCAGACGGTGGGGCAATCGGCTTCCGCATCGTGAATCTCATTGACTGCAGCGGAAATACGGGCGATCCCCTCCTCTTCGCTACTGTCAGTGAACGCGCCAGGGTGAACGACGACGAAAGGAACGCCCAACGTTTCAGCGCGCCGCAGCTCCACTCGCATTGCCTCGATCGACTTCGTGCGCAGCTCGTCTTTGGGGCTGGCCATGTTGATCAAATACGAGACATGGGCGAGCGAGTGGCTTAGAGACGACGATTCAAAGGCCTCGCGAAACCTCGTCGCCTCTTCGTCCGAAATGGGCTTGGCTCGCCACTGGTTGTTGTTCTTGGTGAAGATCTGAACGCAATCGCAACCGGCATCAACTGCCGCATCAATGGCCTTGTAATACCCGCCCGCGATTGACATGTGTGCGCCGAGAATAGGAATCGCAGTCTCTCCAATTGGCTGGCGTGAGACGATCCGCCAATCAACACGCGCTGGTTGGTAAGTTCGCCGCAGTTGGACGGTGACGACCTGAGCTGTACACAGGCAAGCCGCTTGGCAGACAAGCCGCTTGGCGGGAAGCCACCCTGCCCATTGTGCCCGGAGCTTCTGCTTGTGTCGACTATGGCCAATCTTCGACAAACGGCCGCCGTCCTGGTGGCGGGAAGACTTGCCTGCGGCCAACAAGTTAGGCGTTCATCAACAAGGTAAAAATCGCAAAGGCCTGAATGGACACCGAGGCGATGCCGAGGACCATGCCTGCCTGTGTCAAGGCGCGGCCGTTCGGATCCATTTCGCCTCCATTCATTCGCCCCAGGTCGGCGTAGCCGACGGTCCAAGCAAGGATGCTAAAGACGGGACACCCGAGGCCCAAGATGCCGTAGAGGAAGATCAGGCCAGCTCGGTGGCTGCGGTAATTGCGGTGCGGCGTGGCTTGGTCGCGATAGCCGAAGTCGTAACTCGACGCAGCGGGTGTCGATTGGCGACCGGACTGTGGGGCCGATTGGCGTTGGGGCTCACGCTGGTCGCTCGTCAGCAGAGAAGGGGCAATCCAGCCCAAGGCAGGCTCCCAACGGCTGTCGCCTCCAACCAATTGCAAATCACACTGGCTGCTCACTCGCCCTTCCATTGCCCAGTGGTTCAACTGCTCTCGATTCACAGGCCCGTAGATATCTCCGTTTTCTCCCCGGAACATCCAATAGGGTTCGGCGGCGCGAGAAGTTTCGGGCCTCGCAGCCGGTTCGTTGGCCTGCCTCGCCATACGTTCGGGACGATCCGCGATGCCATTCGCTGTGGTCGGCGCCTGCGGGGGATGTTGGCTTGGGCCAATGGTTGGCTCTGAAGGCTGCTGGGGCGAAGTGGTTCGTTGTCCCGCGATCAGGTAGACGTTCTTGCAAGCAGGACACCGCGCCTTCTTGCCGGCATGCTCATCTTGAACGCGAAGCAATTTTCCACAACCGCTGCAAATCGACTCGATCGCCATGTCAATCTCGCACGGAAAGTAAGGCCGAAACACTCGACCTCGAAATCACAGATTCGTCATTTGAAGGTTGAAGTTTGCGCCAACTATTTCGACGCGATAACAAAGAGCACCACAAACACCGAGATGACTCCTGCCACCATCCAGAGGATGACGTTGACCATCCCCAACACCATCCCTGCTTGGGTCTGCTGGAGTCCGCCGGAATCCATCGTCCCGTGTCGCATATCTCGAACGTCGGATGCGCCCATGACCCAGGCGAACACGCTGAAGACTGGGCATGTGACCCACGCAAGCACGCCCATGGTAACGATCAAGGATCCACGATGCGGCGCCAGGAATCCGATCGCATTGGGCGGAACGACCTGAACTGGCGCGGCGACCGGCTGGGGATCGACCGTCGGCGCGACTGGCGCCAACACCGGAAAGGTCTCCACCGCCAACCGCCAGATCTTGTTGTCGTCACTCAAATGGCAGTCCACGTCGACCCGTCCGGCAGCGACCCAATCGTCAAGTTGCGATCGGCCGATGGGGCCGTAGACTTGGCCCTCAGGAGTCCGCATTCTCCAAACTTGCGGCTCGGACTCGGGAAGCGAAGGCATCTCGTTCGACGCGCCGCAAACTGGGCACGCCGCCTTCTTACCCGCATCCTTGTCTTCAACTCGCAGAGTGCGCCCGCAACCGGAGCACTTTGCCTCAATGGTCATATTCGCCTCGCCCAATGGACCGGTTCTTCAGTTCTTAGTGTCGCTCCGCCTCCTTCGAGGGTCAACGCGGCAGGCAGTCTGCATCGACGGGCAGTGTAATAGAGACGGCAAAGAACATCAACGATTTCCTGATGAACGCTCTGCCAACTCTTGTGATTGGGCTGTCATCTCGTCCCGGATTTGGGACTAGCGATTTTGGGCCGGGGCGGAACGAAACCGAAATGAAAACAAGTCGGCGTCAGACATCTTGAAGTTCAGTTTGACGATCTGGCCCGAAAGGCGGCTGACATCCGCGCCCCCCTTCCAACGCACCACGCGTGCGATGTGGTCTCCGTAGATCGGTTCACAATCGGATGCGGTAAAACCGGGGATCGGCTTTCCCTTCGCGTCTAGCAACTCGACCAGGAGTTGTCCGGCCGCGCTGGTGGAGTAGTTGATCTCGAGCTCGTCGCCCTCAAACGTGAACCACTTTGTGCTGAATTCGCTGTCGGCGAGCGGAGCGTTCACGGAGGCAAAGCCGTCGATTCGCATGGCGTATCGACGACCGCCTGTTAAAAACATCGACATTTCCGTGGGGCTCGTTTGGTGGATGCCAATGGCCGCGTAGTTGGCTCGATTCGCCCACCCAGCGGGACCGATCCCCGGCCGGATAAACGATTGGGTGAATTCGCGATCGTATTGATCGCCGCCTCGAGTGCTCATCAGCAAGATGTCCGTCGCCGACCCTCGCTTGGCCATGAAACGAGTTGGCAGGGCGATGTAGATATGCGGCGCTCGATAATAGGGCTGGGTGCACGCGGTATAGAGATGCTCGCCAAGCAGGTTGGCTTTCATCTCAACAAACGGCGTCCAGTTGATGAAATCGCTTGACGTCGTCCGAGCGATCCCGCGATAGCCCTTGATGAAGCGGCGGAAATAGCAAACGTACGCCTGCTCCGAAGGCGACCAGAACGCATAGTTCTGAGAATCGAAGTACTTGCCCCATTCCTCGGGGATAACCGGATCGGCTCGGAGCTTGTTCCAGTGCACGCCGTCGGCTGAGACAAACGCCTTTAGACCGCCTGGCCCGCGCTGTTTCCGAACTGCCTGGTGTTCCTTGTGCGGCTGGTAGGCCAGTCCTCCGAGCGCCTTGTAGCGTTCGCCTGCGGGCACTCTGGGGCGAGTATCGATGAAGGGCGTGAAATTGTGATTGACGAGAAACTCGTTCATGAGCACCACATTTCCGGCCGGAAACGAGGCATGGTCGCCGTAGACGCCAAGCTTGGGCAAAGTCCAGTCAACCGCGTTCCGGCTCTCTGCGTAAAGCGTCACCTCGCCGTCGTGGTACTGTTCCCAGCCCTTTTTCCAGTGATTTCCCGGCTTGGTATCGCCGCGGTAGTAGAACTGAAATTTGTCGTCCGCCTTGAGCACAGTCGCATAGTGTCCGTGTGGGCGGGGCGGCGTAACGGGAGGCATCAACTGGGGGGAATACAGTTTGAGCGAGGTTCCTCGCAACTCGCCCACAATCAGACGATCGACGAAAAGCTCACGCCGCGAGCCGATATCGATAGAATCAGGCGGATCTTCAGCGGGGCAAACGGCCGTAAACAGCAGGGTCGTTGCGAAGAGCAGCCCCATCGTGCAGGCGGCCGGCCGTCGGCGCCTTGGGGCGACAGTCTGTTTCATATTGCTCTTCCCGCGAAAAAGGTAAGCGAATTCAGGCCCCCGGTTGGACTCACGGTTGGACTCACGGTTGGACTCACGGTTGGACTCACGGTTGGACTCACGGTTGG
>CAZWOU010000158.1:11931-16356 GCA_964635375.1 uncultured Pirellulaceae bacterium
ACTCACGGTCGCTGTAGGCCGGAGTCGGGCACTGCATTGTGAATTGCCCCGCCCTCGCGGGCAAGATGGAGGCTGGCAAACCGCCCGCCTGGCATGACCGTGTGCATTTGGCGTAACCGTGTGAATTCGCACAACGAGCGACTTCCCTGGGGCGAGGTAATGCGATTCCATTCCAAGCGCTTGCCCAAGTCGTGCCGATCAAAGTAGAATCAAGCGCGTCGTGCAGATGGCTTGGAGGAAGGCAGCACCGCTGCCGACCGTTCGCTAAGGAGCGTTTTGATGATGCCCTTTATAGACCTCATAGGAGTCGGCGTTGGCTTGCTATGCTTGGCCGGCACAGCCTGCTGGCTGCACCTGCGGAACCGCTCGCGGCGAGCCGAGGCCAAACTCGCCAACGCAAAGAAACTCTTCCATCGCCAGCGCGAATGGCTCGAAGCCAAATTCGTCACGCTCGCGTCCCGGTCCGGAAAGCCGCGAGGTCTTGAGTGGGGCGATTGCGACTTTGAAGACGACGTAACGCTGGCCCGCGACCGTCGCACCGGCCAGCTACGCGCTTTCGTCGGCGTGACGATTGCATTCCACATCATCGATGGCAGACTGCTCGGAGAAGACGCCGAAGCCGTTGGCAACTTGCGGGCGGCCACTTCTGTATTCGCTTTGGGCGATGACGGCCGGTGGTTCACAGAGGGCAGGGCGATTTTCAATCTCAATCCACATCAAGCCATCGAACACTTCCACCACGAGTTGGAAGAGATCAACGTGACGGCCTGAGTTCGACGGCCTGAGTCGACGTCCTGAGTCGACGTCCTGAGTAAGGCTGCCTTGCCAAGTCTGACGATGTCGGCTGAGCCCGCGCGATCGGCTACTCTGCCAGAAGCATGCGCAAGACCGTCTGCAGGATTCCGCCGTTCCGATAGTAGTCCATTTCGACGGGCGTATCGATTCGAACATTGGCTGTGAATTCAGTAACGCTGCCGTCGCCGGCCGTGGCCACAACTTGAATTGTACTGAGCGGCTTTAGCGAGTCGTCGAGTCCTTCAATGTCAAAGACTTCTTCGCCGCTGAGCCCGAGTGACTTCCAAGATTCTCCGGCTGGAAACTCAAGCGGCAAGACACCCATCCCAACCAGGTTACTGCGATGGATTCGTTCGTAGCTCGTCGCGATCACGGCCTTGACGCCCATCAGGTAGGTGCCCTTAGCGGCCCAATCACGACTGCTGCCCGTACCGTACTCGGCGCCGCCGAGCACAACAAGGGGCACGCCTTCGTCGCGGTACTGCATCGCGGCATCATAGATCGAACTTTGTTTGCCGTCGGGCAGGTGTCTTGTCACGCCGCCTTCGGTGCCAGGGGCCAGCTGATTGCGAATGCGAATATTGGCGAATGTGCCTCGCAACATCACTCGGTCGTTGCCTCGCCTTGAACCGTAGCTATTGAAGTCGCCAATCTCTACGGCTTGCTCCTGAAGAAATCTGCCAGCCGGACTGTCATGAGCGATGGCGCCAGCGGGCGAGATGTGATCAGTCGTCACGCTGTCTCCCAACAGAGCCAACACCCTCGCGCCTTTGACCGGCTCAATGCTGGGCGCCTCGCGGGTTGTGTCGACCAGAAACGGCGGTTCTTGAATATAGGTGCTCGATGGATCCCATTCGTAGAGTGCGCCTCCGCTGGTTTCAATCTGGTTCCAGGCTTCATTGGAATCAAACGCATTGCCGTAACGAGATTCAAACATCTCGGGGCGCACCGAATCGTCGACCAACGTTTGGATCTCTTCCTGCGTCGGCCAAACGTCCGCGAGCATCACATCCTTGCCTTCGGTATCTTGCCCGAGAGGATCGTTTACGAGGTCAATGTCCGTGGTGCCCGCGAGCGCGTAGGCGACGACCAACGGTGGGCTGGCGAGATAATTCGCCTTCGTATTCGGGTTGACTCGCCCTTCAAAATTACGATTTCCGCTCAACACCGCGGATGCGATTAGCTTGCCATCTTGAATCGCCTTCGCCACCGGTTCTGGCAAGGGCCCACTGTTGCCGATGCATGTTGTGCAGCCGTATCCAACGGTGTGGAAGCCAACTTGACGAAGCGACTCGGTCAGTCCGGCGTGGTCGAGATAGTCGCTAACCACGCGAGATCCCGGCGCCAAACTTGTCTTCACGTGAGACTTCGCTCGCAACCCCCGAGCCGCCGCTTTTTTGGCGAGCACGCCGGCAGCGATCATCACCGATGGGTTGCTCGTGTTGGTGCAGCTCGTGATTGCCGCAATTACGACTGCGCCGTGGGTAATCTCAACAGAGGCGCCGTTGTCGACCACATTGCTTGTGCGGCTGAGATCATCGGCGTTGAGCCCAAACCCTCTAGCGCCCACCGGAGCTTCCAGCGACGCGCGGAAATCCGACTGCATGTTCGCGAGCGAAATGCGATCTTGCGGTCGTTTGGGGCCTGCCAATGACGGTTCAATGTTGGAAATGTCCATTGACAGCGAGCGCGTATACTGCGGCGAGGGCGAGTCGTCGGTTTGAAATATATTCTGCTCCTTGGCGTATCGTTCGACCAAATCAACTTCTTGACCGGTGCGACCGGTACGGTGGAGAAATCGTAACGTCTCTGCATCGATTGGAAAAAACCCCATGGTCGCGCCGTACTCGGGCGCCATGTTGGCGATGGTTGCCCGATCAGCCAGCGACATGCGGCCGACGCCCTCACCGTGAAACTCGACGAACTTGCCAACCACGCCCTCTTTGCGAAGCGTCTCGGTTACGGTCAACACCAAATCGGTTGCCGTGACGCCCGAAGGCAGAGCTCCTTTGAGTTCGAACCCAATGACTTCGGGAAGCAACATGTAGATGGGTTGGCCGAGCATGACGGCTTCCGCCTCGATTCCGCCGACGCCCCAGCCGACGACGCCCAAACCGTTAATCATCGTGGTATGGCTGTCGGTTCCAACGAGAGAGTCTGGAACGGCCACAGGCCCAGCCGAGTCTTCGCGCAAGAAGACGCTCTTCGCGAGAAACTCAAGGTTGACTTGGTGCACAATGCCCACGTTCGGCGGAACGACTCGAAAATTATCAAATGCCTCCTGCCCCCAGCGAAGAAACTCATATCGTTCGCGATTCCGTTGAAATTCTCTTTCGAGATTGAATTCCAACGCCTGTTCCGATCCGAATCGGTCGACTTGCACTGAGTGATCGATGACCAAATCGACAGGAATCAACGGGTTGATCTTGGCTGGATCACCGCCAAGCCGATCCATCGCGCTTCGCATCGCGGCCAAGTCGACGACCGCCGGCACGCCCGTGAAATCCTGAAGGACAACGCGTGCGGGCTTGAATGGGATCTCCACCTTTGCCGCGTCCGGACTCCAGGCCGCCATATTCTTGACATCGGCTTCGCCCACTTGCCCGCCATCACAGCTGCGCAGCACTGCTTCCAGCAAGACGCGGATCGAATACGGGAGCCGGTCAATCTGGCAAAGCCCCAACGATTCGAGTTTCGACAGACGATAAATACCAACGTCTTCCCCGCCACATTGGAAAACGTCGCGGGCGCCAAATGGATCGAAATTCGCCGCGGCCATACGAGATCACTCCTTGTCGTGAGCTAATTACCGGTGGATGAGAGCGAGAACGCTCCACACAAGAGTCGGAGACCAGTTCTGTCTAAGACGCGGTCGATTCTAGTCGATTTCGGCGATTCTGTCTTTGGGTCTCGAGCCCGTCAGTGAGGTCGATACCAGATTGCCGCACGCCTCAATGCGCGTTATGCTTCGCGCCATATCAGCCGGCGCCAGCCATCGCGCACGGCGCGTTCCTTGCGATCGACTACTTTGGGTCCTGCTATGACGAATATTGATCAATTTGAGAGCGTCTTCAAAGCTGCAGACAAGAAAGTCTACGCATATGAATCGATTGAATTCGCCAAGGTCCTAGTCGTCAGTGACTTGCCCGAGGAGGGGCTTGGCGAGTTTACGCGTCGCGCCCAGACATTTCTCTCCGTCCTCGAGAAAGGCGACTGGAGCCCCGCTTGGCGGGGTCTGGGCGCCAATGATTTCAGCTCCGTTGGCGACATGTTGAAATGCATCGATCAGCAGGAACCGGACTTGATCGTGAGTTATCGCAACTTACTTTTTCCAGCCCGCGATTACCCCTACAGTCTCGGCGCCCATCTCGATGTGCTAACCCAGGTCACGAAGACCCCCGTGCTCGTGACCCCCCATCCAGATTGGCTTGGGCGACATCCCGAGTCGATGCAAGACACCCAAACGGTGATGGCGATCACCGACCATCTGACTCAGGAAAACCACCTAGTCAGCGCCGCGGCATTGCTCACCCAACCTGGGGGCCAACTATGGCTGACCCATGTCGAGGACCAGGGCACCTTTGATCGCTACATGCAGGCGATTTCCAGAATACCTTCGATCGACACGGA
>CAZWOU010000159.1:0-16278 GCA_964635375.1 uncultured Pirellulaceae bacterium
GGCTTGGCGCAAATCTCATGCCAAAACGCAGGGAGTCAAATGGGAAATGCGGGTTCACCCAATTTGCCGAGGAGTAAGTCATGATGGTTCGGTCTCTAAAGAATGTATTGGCGCCTTGTCTTGCAAGCATCGCATTGTTGGCGGCGGTCACCAGCCAGGCCGCGGATTACCTGCTCGTGATTGACTCTTCTGGCAGCATGAGCACGCCCACGTCGGATGGAATCCGGAAGATTGACGCGGCCAAAGAAGCTCTTATGGGCTTGCGTACCGATCTTGAGGCCCACAACGTTGGCGTGCTCTTGTTCAGCCATCGAGTGAACACGAAGGCTGCCGGTTGTTGCCAAGACATTGAATTTGTCCTGCCCATTGCCCCCATGTCGGCAACCCGCTTTGCTGGCGTCGTTCCCCAATTGACTCCAAAGGGCAGCACGCCTTTGGCGGAGTCGCTGACGCGAGCGAACTGGATCATGCAGGGTCGCGACCGAGGCAGTGAGAAGTTTGTGATCGTCGTGACGGACGGGACGGACACATGTGGCGGCGACCCGGTGGCCGCATCCGCCGCGCTGCGACAACTAGGGATCAACGTTACGATTCATGTCGTCGGCTTTGGAGTGACCGCGCAGGAATCGGCGCAATTGAAGCAAATCGCCGTGCAAGGCGGCGGGCAATTTCGCGCTGCAGAGAACCTGAAGGGCTTGATCGACGCACTCGAAACCGTGATCCCAGTCGCCATCGTGAAACCTCAACCGGCTCCGAAACCCGCAGCCAAGCCGGCGCCTGCCAGAGAGCCCGCCCTGCCCCTGTCGGCGGTAGAAAAGCTCCTGGTGGCCCGTCTTCAAGACAAGAACGACTACGTTCGCCAACAAGCTGCCAAGACCTTGCAATCTCGCAAATCCGTCGCCGCAGTTCCGCATCTGAAGAGCCGTGTAACGGACAAGACGATGCCAGGGAGTTGGGCGAGTGGCAAAGACGCCGCGCTCAACGCTTTGAAGTCACTGGCGCCCGAATCGGTCACGCCGACGTTAATAACGGCCTTGGGGTCGGAACGAGAAAACATTCGACTGTGGGCGGCAAAACGCCTGGTCGACAACGGTGGCCAAGTCGCCAAGAGCGGGCTCTCAGCTACCGACGCAGCACTTGTGAAATGCCTGAGCGACAAGGATGATTACGTCCGCCAGCAAGCCGCGACCAGCCTTGCAGGCCGCAAAGTCATCGCAAGTGTTCCCCATCTCATCAAGCGTGTGGGCGACGACACGATGCCCGGCAGTTGGGCCTCAGCTAAAGACGCCGCCTTGGCCGCAGTGAAAGCGATGTCGCCGAAGGACGTTGAAAACGCACTGGTCATCGCACTTTCATCGAAGCAAGATAACGTGCGAAACTGGGCGACATCTCGGCTATCGACCAACTAAGTGCAGTTGGATGAGAGATGGGCAACGCTTCAAAGAAAGCTCGTCCCAGTTTCCACCGGGAACTGGGACAGCTTTGTTTCTTGGGCAACGCTTCGACACCACAACAAAACAGGCCACGACAAACAGTCGAGAAGAGACAGATCAGCAACTTTCTTCGTGTCTTTTTGTGCTACTAACGTCAAGAATCTTTGCACGGTGCGCAGACTTTTAGGCTGCCAGTTTCATTAGGTCGTCGATTCTAGCGTTGATTATGGCCGCAATGCGGCGATGCGGATCAAGACATCAATCTACCGCGGCAGGCCAGCAACCTTCTTCGCGTCTTCATGTGTTTTTTGTGGCTCGTCAATTCGTTCGCTTAGGCGACACCACGACTAGTCTTCGCTGGAAATCGACTTGATGGTCGAGCTAATCAGTTGGCGAGATCGGCCGTCAAGCCACGGTTGGTTCAGACACCACTCGAGCTTGGATCGGAAATCATCGTCAGACAGGGTTGTGATCGCCTCCTCGAGATGGACCAGCGCGGCTGCGATACTACAGATGTAAAGCACGCCCGCCACTGACTTGGGCAGCGTTGGCTGCTGGCCTGCCAGCGTTTGTTCTTTGGCGAACTGCTTAATCGCTCGAATAGCCGTCAAGTCCGATGCGACTCCAAAAAGCACGTCGCCAAAGGTCGTTGGGTCAGAGGCATCCCTGGCCAGTTGTAAGTCGACGACGATGGGCGTCGACAGTTGATGGGCGTACACGGCGTGTAACTCGTCTTCGTGCCAGAGCGATTCTACTTTCTCCTCCATGCCCATCAGGTAGGACAGTCGGGCGGTCGGAAACTCCTGGTTGTTCACGGTTGTATTCCTGATAAGAACTCAGAGTGCTCATTGAGGGTGAGACCATCGCACATCGCGAGTCATTGCCGCGCCAACACACGTTCAAGGTCGCGAATCTCCGCTTCTGCATCTTCTTCGTTCAGCGCATATTCAGCCACGACCGATCTGAGGATTCGGGTGTACATTCGTTTTCCGGTGATCAGCGCGTTGGCCGCTTGGGTCGGTGAGCGAAACCCAAATTTTTGAACCAGGTCTTGGTAGTCCACGACTGGGCGGCCCTCGGTTGTCGGCAACAAGATCCGCGATTCGAAAACGCCCCAGATGTCGTCGCGCTGATTCGACTTCGTTTCCGCCTTCATTCGATCAGCTACGGTGTTCAGCAACTGCCGCGCCCATTCGACGTCGAATATGTCCTCGGCGCGTTGAGCGTCCGTGTCTTGAAACGCAACCTCCTGCGGATCAATGGCAACCGCTCGATCAGCTTCGCGTTTTCGAGCCGTTCGCTTTTGTACTTCATTAGCAACATAGTTGTCGAGTGACCTCAGCAGCAGGCTTCGAAAACGCCCTCGCTCAGGCCGAGCAACGCCGAGCAGATTTCGCTCCAGCATTTTCGCGGCGACGAAACCCTGAACCAGGTCTTCGGCGTCGTGCGACTTAAATCGTTTGCGGACGACGAGATGCGCGACCAATGCCGGCCAATAGTTCAGCAACAACTCGTCAATCGCTGCCCGCCGGTCCTGCGTCTGCTCGTCACCCGCATTCCAAATCAACGACCAGTTCGTTGTTGGAAAGTGACGTTTCGTTGTTGGAAACTGACGTTTGCCAGGTTTTTCCGACATGCTCGAGCGCCTAGTATTGCCGCTGCACGGACAGAAGGTACTCGCTCGAGAAGAATCGCCAATCTTGCTCGCTCAATGGCAACGCCACTCCAAACCGAACAACGGTTTGGTTAGCGAACGCGGCGTGCAAGCCTACGGTCACATTTGTGTTTTCGATTTCCGCCGTCCGCATTCCGAAATCGGGAAGCGATCCTGGAAACGAGACGAAATCGGCATCGTTCGTCGACGCGTTGACGTGCAATTCAATCGTTCCAGCCAGGCCCGTGACGCCCTCACAACAGGAATGTTGATAGAACCAATATCCCCCGGACATGTCAAACGAAAAGACGGTTTGGTCATTCATGTCTGCGTAGGTAGTCCCGCCGCCATCCTGCATGATGATGCGATTCCCGCCCAACGGAATGTCCAATTGCATGAAACCATGATAGAAGAATCGGTCGGTCGGCGATCCAACAACTCCAATGAAAGGAACCACATCGACGGCCCGGTTTTCGATCTGAAAGTCAGCGTTAAGATACGGCAAGGAGCCGCTCACTCCGCTGCCCGTGGGCGTGACGATACCCATCCCGTACGAAATGGCGCGCGTATCCGTTTCCACCCAAAGCTTCTTCAGGATAATGGAAAGATTGCCAATGTCACCGCTATCCATGGAAAAATCCTGGGAAGAATAGTCCGCGCTAGCGCTGAACGGCAGGCGTAGTTCAACCGAGGCTTGCTCGCAACAGAACGTCCGCTCCAGACCCAAGGTAAACCGATCCGCATGGCCAGAATCGATTTGCGTAATTTGATTTGCAATGCCATCAGATCTTCGCACGTCTGTGGCGCCGCGGAAGTGGTTGTAGTGGAAGAAGGCCCGATCGACCGGAATCGCCTTGTTTTGATCGGCCACTTTCAATCGCCCTGATCCGCCAGCGAGCAGCAGGCTCGCTTCGACGAAGTCGATGCCCGTATCGACTTCAATCAACGGCGCTAGCCAGCCGTCGCCGAACATCGACGGAGTGCGCGAGAGTCGATGTCGTTGAGGAGTCCGAGAGGCCAGTAACAAACGGCGGCGGGGGCGTCTGACCGGGGGCGGAAGAGAATCGGCGTTAGCGTTCAAAGGCGTTGCAGGTGGTGCCGGCGTTGTAGGCGGTGCAGGCGTGACTGGCGGTTGAGCGACACCAGATTCCGTTAGTCCGACCGCAAGAATCACCGTCACACACACGCGTAGCCGTAGATGTCGCATCGCAGACTCCGTTCCGCGTTACTGCATTATGTAACCAAGCGATAACGATAAACGGGCGTTGTCGTAAATCGCCGATTAGAGAACTAATGCTGATATCATCGGCTGGTGGGGAGCTAGAATCTTAACCCGATTTGCAGCATCAACATGCGACTAGGCAATCTAGGCAAGAGAAACGGCGGCTTTCGCCTATTTCAATTCGGCAATGACGTCCGAGGCTTCCTTCGCCGCGTCGGCGAAGTCGGTGATATCTGGAAACTCTGCTGCGAGATCCAACATCATCATTCGAAAACGCGAGAGTTGGCTCTGCTGACTGGCTTGTGGGGCCTCGGCCATGGCCAACATTTGCAGCGTCACGATCAGGTGCTCGCGATGCTCCTTCGCCACTGGGTCTTGAACAATCAGGCGGCGGAAAACGGACGCGGCCGTGTTGAGGGACTCCAGTTCTTTCTCGGACTCGCCAGTGTCGGCGTAAAGACCCGCGGTATCGAGGTTAATGGAACCGACGATCTCCTGGAACCGATCCACACTCGGGTTCGCCGCGGCAAGCGGGACGGCGCCGTCAAGCGCCCGTTGATAACTACGGATCGCGACAGCTGGCTCTTGGATTTTAGCGAGAGAGAATAGGCAAAGGTGACGCAAGTGCTGGTCGGTCATCGTTGATTGAAGCCGGCTCAAGTCCTCGAATGCGTCAATCGCGTTCTTATAATTGTCCTGCGCTTCAACAAGTTGATCGGACTGGTCCAACACGTCGCCTAGGCTGTAGAACCCTTTGGCAAGATCGCGTAACAACTTCGCGTCGTTCTGATGCTTGTCGACCGCCAGTCGAATTGACTGGGCGGTCCGCAAGTGAGTGCACGAGGCCTCAAGCTCTTTTTGGTCGCGAAGAATATGGCTGATGTTCATGTAGGTATTGGCGAGTTTTCTCGCTGACTCAACATCATCCGGCGTCTGGTCGTGCAACTGCTGTCGAAGCCGTTGGGATTCTCGCAAGACGTCGATCGAGGTCGCGCTGCCGGCACGGTACAATGCGACGCCCTTAGCATTGATCGTATTGGCCAACGAAATCCCGTGCGCTGATGATTCGGGGTACGCCGCAACCAACGCCCTTTGCATGGCGATCGCCTGGTCATAGTGGTCCACTGCCGCCGCGGGAGACTCGATTTCCGCGGTAATTCGGCCAACCCGATAATGCGTTTCGGCCAGTTGATCCTGAATCTCCGGGTCGCCTTCCTCTTCTTTGAGGAACTCCACATAATGCTCGCGAGCCTGTTTGAGGAGATCGTGGCGAAGAGGCTGCAAGCCGGGTTGGTCGAGCAACGTCTCTTCGCTGACTCTGGTGAAGAAGATGTTGACGACGCCAAGCGCCTTGCGCAAACGCTCTTCGGAGTGTTGATAGGCTGCAGCGGTCTTAAAGTATGCTACGGTCGTCGTCATCAAACCGCCGACTAAGCCGACCGTCGCGGCGACGGCCAAAGTAGCAACGAGTCGATTTCTTCGAGACCAACGCCACAAGCGGGCGGTGGGCCCCAACGGCCTCGCGTGAATCGGCTCTCCAGAAAGGTACCGCCGTAATTCGTCGGCTACTTCCAGGGCCGATTCGTAACGACTCGTCGCCGATTTTTCCAGACATTTCAAGCAGATAGTGCTTAGGTCCTTGTCAACAGCTCGATTCAAGTCGCAAGGGTCGACGGGGTCTTCATCCAAGACCTGCCGCAACGTCTCGAGCGGGGTCGCCGCCTGGAAGACGGGGCGGCCTGTTAACAAGTTGTAGAGAGTCGCGCCAAGCGAGTAGACATCGGACTGAGCAGTGACTCTTCCCGAGTCCTTCGCCTGTTCGGGGGACATGAACTGAGGCGTCCCCATCACCTCGCCTGCTCGAGTCAGCTCGCTTTGGTTTCCGTGCAGCTTTGCGAGCCCAAAATCTGCGACTAACGCGGCGCCCGAATCCGAGTCAATCAAGATGTTTTGCGGTTTGATGTCTCGATGCAGAATACCGTGCTCGTGGGCCGAATGGACCGCGCGGGCCACCGGTTCCATGTACTCGGCCGCTACTTGATTCTCAAGCGGTCCGTTGTGGATCAGGTCTGCAAGACTGGAGCCTGGAACGTAGCGCATGGAGAAGTAGCGGTGCCCGTCGGCTTCGCCCACGTCGTACACGGTGACGATATTGTTGTGCTCGAGACTCGCGGCAGCTTCCGCTTCGACCTGAAATCGATCGAGCATTCTCTGTTTCTGGGGGCCAAGCCCAGCCAGATTGGCCGGCCGAATGACCTTCAACGCGACGGTTCTGTTGGCGCTGCGTTGGCGGGCCAGATAGACCACGCCCATGCCCCCCTCGCCCAGCTTGTCAAGCAACTCATAGTCGCCCAACATTTTGGGCAGAGCGTCTTCCGTTGAACCTGTTGGGTGGCCGACCGTCTCAGGTTGTGAACAGAAGTCATCGGGGAATGTCGAGTCGGCCATCTCAACCCTTCAACTCTGCAAGTGCGCGAATGGACCTGGCGTTCGCGTTGCAACAAACGACAAATGATCTTGCCAAGTACGAGTCGCTTCAAGCTCTCAAATGTAACACATCACGCCCAAGAATCAGCCGCAGGTTTGAAGTTTCAGCAAACGCTCTGCGACCCGCGAATAGCGCAACTGAAGAAAGCCGGCCCAGCGGCCGGCATTCTTCGTGGTTCTGCGATTGTCGCCGACCGAGAATCAAGGCCGGGCCTTCACTCCACGATATGGCTGAATGTAGCCCCGCGGGACGCCAACACGGTACTGGGGCTGGCGATAGCCGCCCAAATACGTCACCGCGCCAACCTGACCGCGAGTGAAGCCGCGAGTGGGCGTGTAAGGCCGGACGCCCAAATACGTCACCGCGCCAACTTGGCCGCGAGTGGCGCCGCGGTTTGGCGTGTAGGGCCGAACACCGCCCAGATACGTCACTGCGCCAACCTGGCTGCGAGTCACGCCGCTGGATGGCGTATAGGGCCGGACGCCGCCCAAGTAGGTCACGCCGCCAACCACCATCTTCTTTTTCGCTGCTGACGGGTAGCGATAGTAACGCTTCGTCTGAGCCAGGGCGTGTGAGCTGAGGCCAAACAAGATGCAGAGAGTTGCAAGGGTGCGAAACATGGGACTTGCTCCTGGGAAGTTGTTAATGTCGTTTCCACAGTCAATACCGGGAGATGGCGAAGTTACTGCGCGAGAATCTCAAAGATTTGCAAGAAGTGAATTGATCGCGACGAGCACGGAGCAGACCCAAACTGGGAGGAACATCACATGGCCGCCGCGGGAGGGCATCAGAAACCGTCCGCCGCCTGCGCCCGGCTGTCGCCAGCGGTAGACGACCTCGAATAGGCAGACCGCGACCACGATCGAAAAGGCCCCGAGAAGTTTGCCGCCCTCGCCGACGTTGCCCGCCGTTCCCTGAACTCCATAGCCAACAAGCATGGCCAGGATCAGCACGCCGAGCCCTAGGTAATTAAGGACAATCATGCCATTCCCTTCGAATTCGGTGAAGAGCTGTGTACCCGGCCATCTGGCCGCCACAAGCAATACCGAATCCCCAGCTCCAAACTGCGCGCAAAAAGAAAAGATCTTTTTGCGACCCAGGGGGGGCTTCATGGCGCTCGCGTCAAGCGGCGAACTTGATCGCATTTGGCGCCAAACCACGAGATCCTCGCCAACATCGGCCGGCTGCCCGCCGTTCCACTCCGCCGCGCTCAAGGCAGCTGTTGACTTTGTGCCGTGCACAAATCGAGGGCAAACCTGCTGGAATTCCAGCTAATCGGGCACGTCCACGTACTTGCGGCAATAGGGGCAGGTCTCGACGCCCCCGCGACGGTTGGCGGAGAATGAAATCGTCTTCCCGCATTCCTCGCATTCAAACTCCACGTCAGGTTTGGCGGATGACTTGAGGTTCTGGCGAGAATCCTGGCGATTCTCAGCGATAATCTTCGTCGCCTCTTCTACTTGCGACTCCGGCACCTGGATCTTGGCGCCCCCGACTGAATTGGAGAGGAACCAATTTGTTCCCACCAAGTTGTCGTCGGCAAGAAACACTTCCAAGCCATGTTGCTCTAGGAGAACCTTGAGCGTGTGCGCTTCGCTGGGGAAATCGAAAGTGGCTATCGTTACAAGTCTATTCATCGGGTAGATCTGTCCGCCAAGAAAGTCACAAATGCCGCGAAGCCGCACTGTCACGCTAGCAAAAGCAAATCAAGAAGAAAAGTTAGCTCAGAATGATGGAAACGGGGAGTTGACGCCGAATCGCGCGACGGTTCAGTAACCGGCGCGTATGTTAAATCTCATTTGCAATGGACTTTGCCAGAGCGCACGCCGTCCAAGGGCCGCTGTCATTCTTGTATCTTTCTTGCGTTCTTGTGGCCATATCCTTCTTCGTCGGTGGTCCACGAAAAGCGCGAGAACTCGCTGCGTCCAGAAACATTTCACCGCGTTTCGTTCATGTGCGGATCGCAACGCTCAGACTCATCGCCACGTTCGCGGCGGCGTGAATCAACCATGGCCCGAGGATCGAGTCGGACTTGATCCGGATCCACCCATTGAGCATCGAGCCGGCAAATATGATCGGAAGTATCCACCAGATCTCTGGGCTAATCAGAAGCAAGAGTAAATGCGGCGCGAGGAAGATGAGACTTTGCAAGAGATTAGCCCAGCCGATGCTGAGACGTCGCGACAGACTGCCCGCGATCATTCCACGAAACAGAAACTCCTCGGAGAATCCAGTGCCGACGACCCCGTAGAGGATCACCATCACGATCGCCTGGCCGCTGAATCCGAGCCCAGCGAACTTGTGCGATGATGATCCTTCCCGCACCATCGGCTCCAGCGCGGGCGGCCACAGAATCAGGAGCAACACGATCAACATGGAGACGCCCAGGCTGAGACCGAGATACCGAACGTCGCCCAGCTGGACCCCCGTCCGTTTCAGAAGCTCCCCAAGCCGACGTTTGTGACGCCACTTCTGATAGGCCCAATAGATAACAAACGGTATGCCAGCCAGCACGATGAAGCCTAGCAGAGCGGACAAAACGGCTTCGATAAGCCACATCCCAACAACCTTTCCTTCTCAGAGTACAAACTCTCGCAAGACGCATTCCGTTTTGGCGACGAATCTCGCTGACGTCAAGCTTCATTATCATATGACGACTTGAAGGCTGAGCAAACACGTGTGAAGTCGAGGAGAAACGGACAAACGAATTATTTATTCGTTGTTTGATGTTCGTCATAAGTAGTTCTTTGAAATCGCCCCCTATGACGAATTACTAATCCCAAATAACTAGTGACTAGTTCCCGACCGAGTCCCCTTTTTCTCTTTCTTCTATATAATGCCGCCTGACAAACGGTTCCTCTCCTCTTGGTGATCTCCAGCGATGGGCAAGCAGTACATCTACACGATTGAGCACGTGACGAAGAAACACGGTCCGCGAACCGTATTGGAGGACGTCTGGCTGGCCTTTTATCCCGGCGCCAAGATCGGCGTGCTTGGCCGCAATGGGGCTGGAAAGAGCACGCTACTGCGGATCATGGCCGGGCTGGACGCTGAATTTGAGGGCGAGGCCAGGCTGACGGACGGGTTCACCTGCGGCTACCTGCCCCAAGAACCACAGCTGAACCCGGACCTCGATGTCTGGGGCAATGTGGAAGAGGCGGTGGCGCCTCGGCGAGGCTTGCTCGACCGATACAACGAGATCAGTGCACTGCTCGGCGAACCGCTCGAAGATGACAAGATGCAAAAGCTGTGCGACGAAATGGCGCGGTTGCAGGACCAGATCGAGGCCACCAACACATGGGAGCTCGATCGGGAAATCGAAATCGCTTTTGAAGTCATGAACCTGCCCGATCGAGACTCCAACGTAGAGACGCTCTCCGGCGGCGAGCGACGCCGGGTTGCACTCTGCAAACTGCTTCTCGAAAGACCCGACTTGCTGTTGTTGGACGAACCGACGAACCATCTCGACGCCGATTCGGTCGCCTGGTTGGAACGTCATCTGGGCGACTATTCCGGCACCGTCGTGGCGATTACCCACGACCGATATTTTCTAGACAATGTGGCCCAGTGGATCCTTGAGCTGGACCGAGGACGGGGGATTCCCTGGGAAGGCAACTACAGTTCCTGGCTCGAGCAGAAGCAAGCGCGCTTGGTCCATGAAGAACGCGGCAGCCAAGCTCGGCAAAAAACACTGGCTCGGGAACTGGAGTGGATTCGCATGGCGCCTCGCGCTCGCCAGGCGAAGAGCAAGGCGAGGATAAAGGCCTACGAACAATTGGCGGCCCAGAGTTACGAGGACCGAATCGACGAATTCGAAATCCAAATTCCCCACGGACAACACCTGGGCGAATTGGTGGTCGAGGCCCAAAACGTCAACAAAGGTTACGGCGATCGCCAATTGATGGAAGACTTGAACTTTCGCTTGCCGCCAGGCGGCATCGTTGGCGTGATCGGCCCCAACGGCGCCGGCAAGACCACTCTGTTTCGCATGTTGACCGGACAAGAGGAGCCCGACTCGGGGAATCTGCGAATTGGCGAAACTGTCGAAATGGGCTACGTCGACCAGTCTCGCGATTCACTGGACGCGGAGAGCACGGTCTACCAAGAGATATCGGGGGGCTACGAAACGCTGGAGATGGGCGGAAGGAAGATAAACGCCCGAGCCTATGTGTCGCGATTCAACTTCAAGGGACCGGATCAAGAGAAGAAGGTTGGCACGCTTTCCGGCGGCGAACGAAACCGCGTCCACTTGGCAAAGTTGCTGCGGCGAGGGTCAAATGTGCTGCTGCTCGACGAACCGACAAACGACTTGGATGTCGACACGCTGCGAGCACTGGAAGAAGCGATCCTCAACTACGCCGGTTGTGTCGTCGTCACGAGCCACGATCGCTGGTTCCTCGACCGCATCGCGACCCACATCCTAGCCTTTGAAGGCGACGCCTATCTTCACTGGTGCGAAGGAAATTTCGAAACCTACGAGCAGCAGCGCAAAGAACGACTCGGCATCGACTCCAGCCAACCCCAACGCTTCCGCTACAAGAAACTGCAGCGATAGAGCGCGCTCAAGTCTCATCGGCGCAAAAAAAGACTCGATCGCGGGAGTTACGATCGAGTCTCAACGTGCAGTACGCATGACGGGGTGTCGCCTGAGGTAGGACGAATCGCGCTTTCAAAGAAAGTGCTTTCCGAAGCAACTGAGCCCCGACAGGGCAAGTGGATGAGCGACTCTCTCAAGGTCGCTATGAACATTAATCGGCGCGACAAGTCCGGCATTCTCACTTTTTTCCGCACTGCGCCTACAAACGGAATAACCGTTACGTCTTGACAACTACGATGAACCGAGGCCAAGACCATACCGCGTCGGGGTTCGCGCAAAAAGAAACGAGCCAGCATCGCTCAATGCTGGCTCGTCTTCGCAGATCGCAGTAGAAAATCAAGCTCAGTCCAATTGACGACGCCCTTGGGCGCCCGCTAAGTCAACCGGACTCAAGGACTGGCTGGCAACGTCGCCCAACGCTCCCAATCAGCCATTACCCACCCGCGGCAATCCGCGACAGATGTTTGATCGGCTACGGCCCAGCGGAATAATCATTGATTTCGACACGCTTGGCAAAGTCATCCGTTCTTGCCTGTCTTGTCGCCAGCGTGATCGCCGGAAGTTGGCCAAAACGAAGACTGGACTCAGACCTTACCGTCCCAGTGCTGCATTCTCAGCTCTCAACGATCAGCCCGTTACGCGACTCGGCCAGCGCCTTGGCGGCCTGCTCGCCGCTGCGAATGCAATGGGGAATGCCCACGCCTTCCAAGGCGTTGCCGGCGATCTGCAGCCCAGCGTGAGACGCGGCTCGTTGGCGAATGCGCGCGACCCGATCCGCATGGCCAATGAAGTATTGCGGCATCGCATCGGGGCGCCGACTTATCTGAGACAGAATGGGATCGCCTGTGATTCCCAGCAGGCCGCGGAGATCATCGACGGCAGTTCTCAGCAACTCTTCGTCCGGCAACAGCGCCAGTTGGCGTTGAAAATCGCCGCCCACGAAGACTCGAATCAAGACTTCATCATCTGCCGCTCGGCCAGCGTACTTGATGCTCGAGAAACTGGCCGAGAGAATACTTCGCTTCTCAATCGTCGGAACAATCGCGCCAAATCCGTTGAGCGGATGTGCGACTTGGCGCCGTTTGAAACCAAGCGAGACGATGGAGCAAGTGGCGTGATGGATCGCTTTCAACTCATCGGCTAGTTGTCGATCAAAGGAGTTGACGATCGCGGCGGCGGGTGCGGCGGGCGCGGCAACGATAATCGCATCGAATTCGCTGGGAGCATCAATGTTGTTTGCAGTCGATACCGACCAGCCTCGCTCGGTTCGTTCAATGCCCTCGACTGGGCAACTCAGGTGAATACTGCCAGCGGGCAGCTTGGCTGCGATCGCATCGATCAAACTCGACATACCATCGCGAGGCGCCACAAACATGCTGTAGCGAGCGCCGCTGCCTTTCTCTTTCGGCCTGGGCTGACTCCGCATGGCTCGTATCAGGCTTCCATGCTTGGCCTCCATCTGGGCAAATCGCGGCATGGTCGAATTCAGGCTGAGCTTATCGGGATCGCCAGTGTAGATGCCGCCAACAAGCGGCTGCACCAACCGTTCGTAGGTTTCGCGGCCAAAGCGGCGGCGGACGAACGCGGCCAGACTCTCTTCCTCGCTCGCTTGGCGTTTCGGAACGCAGTACTCCCAGGCAAGTCTAAGTTTCCCCAAGGGGCTCAAGATTGGTGTCGCCAACATGGGCCACGCTTTGGAGGGCGCCATGACAACGAAGCCATCGGGGATCGGCGCCAACTTGCCCTTTCGCACTACGAAGGCGTGGCGGTAGCCCGAATTGGTTTGGATCAACTGATCCTCAAAACCGATCCGCCGACAAAGATCCAAGCCCCAGGGCACATTGGTAATGAAGTTGTCAGCGCCGCTTTCGACTAAGAACCCATCGCGGCGGCTCGTCCCCAAGACGCCGCCCAACTGCGAGCTCGACTCGAACAAGGACAGCTCGACTTGGGGTACTAATTCGAGCATGTGATGCGCAGCGGAGAGCCCCGTAATTCCGCCTCCGATCACGGCCACTCGAAATGCAGATTCACTTTGCATGCTGGACATCAAGACACTCTGTAACACCTAGGGCCAACACTTGCCTGTCCTTTGCCAGAGGCAAATCGGCCAAACCTCGCCGGTACACGAATGGGATCATTCCGTGTCGGTTGAATCCGCGTCTTGATGGGCGTTGTCGACGCGGGCGTCACGGTTTGAATGGAATGCTGATGACCAGCCCAGCAACCCGCTTTCTCTGCCGGCGTTGAATCAGTCCGGTTTCATGACATCGAAGGCATCCGGCCACCAGCGAAACAGCTCCAGCCCGATGGTAAACGCCATCTTCAATCAGTTCAAAGGACTCGTTTCCGGCCGCCAGCGCCTTTGCCGCCTTCTTCTCGAAATCGCTCTTGGGCTCGTGGTCGATGTTCATTGCCTCGGTGTTGACGGCAATCCAGCGAGTCTTGCCGTGGGTCTCTTTGTCGACCCAAGAGAAGACATCCTCCAGCACAACAGCCGGCACCGCATCTCGTTCCCCTTCAAAATAGGCGCGGTGAACCGCGATCAGCGTCGCCTCGAAAGCGGTGTGCAGCAACTCGGCCCTTTGACGAGCAACTTGGACGGTGATCGCCGACTTCTTCACATCCTCAGCTGGGTCGCTTTTGGTCGCCGTTTGAGCCGGATCCTCTTTTGGCTTCTGCTCTTTGGGCGGTTCGCCAAAAAGGCTGGTGGCCACCAGACACAAACTGATCAAGCCCGCCGCGGTTAGGACTCTTAAGCTTTCGCACATGGTTTCATAACTCCTTTGAGATCGGTTTCCTGCGCTCTGATCAGAGAAACTCTTTGAGCAAGCGGTAGTCCTCAATGCCCGTAACGCGGGCGTCAAGGCCTTGAAACTTGACGGAAAGCCGACTGTTGTCGATCCCGAGACAATGCAGAATCGTGCTGTTGATGTCGGAAATCTGCACCGGGTTTTCCACGATGTTGTAGCTGAAATCGTCCGTCACGCCAATGGAGCGGCCACCTTGAATACCACCGCCAGCCATCCACATGGTGAAGCAGCGAGGATGATGATCGCGGCCATAGTCCGTCCGAGTCAACTTGCCCTGACAATACACCGTCCGGCCGAATTCGCCCCCCCAAGCCAACAGTGTTTCGTCAAGCATGCCCAGATTCTTCAGATCCTCGACCAGGGCCCGCGTCGGTTGATCGATGTCGCGGCATTGGTTTCGGATATCGCGAGGCAAACTCCCGTGCTGATCCCAGCCGCGGTGAAACAACTGGATGCACTGCACGCCTCGCTCCGCCATCCGCCGAGCCAGCAAGCAACTTGCTGCGAACGTGCCCGGCTTGGTCACATCTGGCCCGTACGCGTCGAGCACGCGTTTGGGCTCCTTCGAGAAGTCCGTCAGTTCCGGGACGGACGTTTGCATGCGAAACGCCATCTCGTACTGGGCCGTACGCGACTTGATCTCCGGGTCGCCCACTTGCCCAAATTGAATGGCGTTCATTTTGGCCAAGCTGTCCAGCATCCTGCTTCGAGTCTTTCGGTCAACGCCAGACGGGTCCGATAGAAACAGAACTGGATCACCTAGCGCACGGAGCGCGACGCCTTGAAGTTTGGAGGGCAGGAAGCCCGTGCCCCAAAGGCGATTGTAGAGCGCCTGGGCGGATTTGCGGCCCGACCACGTCGGCGTCATCACGACATAGTTTGGCAGATTCTCGGTCTCCGAACCGAGACCGTAGGCCAGCCAGGAGCCGAGGCTCGGCCAACCCGGCAACTCACGGCCTGTCTGAATGTAGGTGATCCCCGGATCATGATTGATCGCGTTTGTGTTCACCGAATACATGAAGGACAAGTCATCGATAATCTTCGCCGTATGAGGCAGCAATTCGGATACCCAACGGTCGCACTCGCCATGCTTAGCAAACTTGAACATGGATGGCGCCAGGGGGAATCGTTTCTGCCCCGAGGTCATCGTCGTGAATCGTTGGCCCTGACGAACCGAATCCGGCAGGTCCTTGTCAAATAACTTATCGACTTCCGGCTTGTAGTCGTACATATCCATCTGGGCCGGACCGCCGCTCATGAACAAATAGATGAACCGTTTGGCCGTCGGGGGATGGTGGGGTAATTCCGATAGTCCGCCGACCCGTTTGGGCTGCTCGGGCGCAGCGGCGGACGCGTCTTTCTTCAGCAGAGTCGCCAGCGCCGCCGCCCCTCCCGCGTTCAAGCCGCGGCCGAGAAGTTGTCGACGCGTCATTTGCAATAACGTTTCGGTGCGAGGGTCCATTTGGGCATCCTTCAGCTGTAGGTTGATAGTCGCCTGTGGGCCGCTGGCTTGCCGGTGCTGCGAAACTTCCCGCAGCCAAGTCCGACAAGATCCGCTATTCCTTGGTAAGCGACTCATCTAGGTTCAGGATCAGGTTTCCAACCATCGTCCACGCCGCTAGTTCGCTCGTGTCGAGCTTCTCGTCCGGCTTGGATTCGCCGGTGTTAATCAGCTTCACCGAAGCCTCCTTGTCGTCTCGATACGTCGCGAGATGACCCTGGTAGCTCTCCACCAACACTGCAAGCTCCGCTTGACTCGGTTTGCGAGTTAGCACCAAGCGAAACGCGTAGGCGGCTCGCTCCTCCTCACTCGCTCCGCCTTCCAACATCGTCCGCTGAGCCAGCGCTCGCGAAGCCTCCACGAACTGCGTGTCGTTCATCAGAGCCAATGCGGCAAGGGGCGTGTTGGTTCGAGAACGCCGCACGGTGCAGTTCTCTCGAGACGGGGCGTCGAGCGTGGCCAGCGTCGGCGGCGGCGCAGTGCGTTTCCAGAACGTGTACATACTCCGTCGATAAAGCGCCTGACCGTTATCTCGCTTGAAGTTGGCTGTGTCGCTGTCCGTATAACCGA
>CAZWOU010000160.1:0-16156 GCA_964635375.1 uncultured Pirellulaceae bacterium
ATCGCGGATAACACCATCCTCTGGTATTGCAGCGATAATGGGGGCCTAGTCAAGGCGACTTCCGGCGGTCGGGAGAGGAAAGGCAGCATCTATGAAGGAGGCCTGCGAGTTCCGGGAATCATCGAATGGCCCGCTCGCAAGCTCAAAGGTCGAACTGCTGTGCCGGTGTCGACTTGTGATATCTATCCGACGCTTATGGCCATGGCCGGAGTGAAATTGGACAGTCCTCATCCCCTCGATGGAATGGATGTCAGCGACATCATCGCGGGAACCGTAAAGAGTCGCGGCAAGCCGATGGGATTTTGGCACAGCTTCCAGGGCGGACAATCAACACGAAGCGATAACATCCAGAAAGCGATCATGGAAAAGCAGCTTGCAGGCGCGCCATTGCCTCATGACCCTCCACGGATGCGCAAGGATGTCGACGAGTTCCCGCAGTTTCCGGAAGATATCGCAACCGGGCACGCGGCATGGAATGCTTGGCCCTGGAAACTGCACCGAATCGGTGGCAAGAGGTTCGAGTTGTACAACCTGGAAAGTGATCCGATGGAAACAACCGATCGCTCCGCGGATCCCGAACATCAAGAACGGCTCGAACGAATGAAGAAAGAACTGGACGGATGGATGCGTTCGGTAGTCCGAAGTCTCAATGGAAAAGACTACAAGCGAAAATAGCCGGTCAAGCTGTTGCACAGCCGTGTGGCAACCGCGTGCGGTTTCAACGTTTTCTTTAACGAACGGCGTCCCTCAGATGACAGCCAAACTCAAGTGTTGCACCGTTCTACTGACTGGAGTTCTGTTCTCGCTGGTGGCTCATGCCGCAGCTGCGTCGGCGGTTCATGTGGCGCCGAATGGACATGACGCCAACTCGGGCGCCGTTGACAAGCCGGTCAGAAGTTTGGGGAAGGCGATTGAGATTGCTCGCTCGCAAAAGTCGATTCGAGAGATTCGTCTGGCGAAGGACACTGTTGCCCGGCTGGCGGCGCCGATTCGCCTAGACGCTCGGGACAGCGGCTTGCACATTTCCTGCGAAGGCGGCAAGGCCTCGTTGAGCGGAGGCGAACTGGTAGTCGGCTGGAAGGCCGGGAGCGATGGCGTCTGGCGGGCGAGTTGCCCAGTCGAGGGTTCGCCGCGCGAACTGTTTGTGAACGGCCGACGCGCCTTGCGGGCTCGCTTTCCGAACGAGGGCTGGTTGCGAATCGAGCGGACGCTGCCTGACCGTCGCTCGGGGTTTACGTTTGGCCAAGGGGACCTTCCGGAATCCATCATTGCCGGGAATGGGCTCGAGCTTGTCTTCTTGCACGACTGGTCGATCTCTCGCATTGCGGTGGCTTCGATTGATCGTCAGGCGCACACGCTTCGAACCACAGCTCCTATCGGCTGTGCCGCGGCGCACTACGCTATCGACCACTTCGAAAAACAGCCTCGCTATCTGCTGGAAGGTGGGTCAGCGCTGCTCGATGCGCCGGGCGAGTGGGCTTGGAGCGACGGCGAGATTCTCTATCTGCCACGACCGGGCGAGTCGCTCTCCAACGCCGTGGCGGTTGTTCCTCGGCTCAGGCAGTTACTAGAAATCTCGCCGGGGGACGATGGCCAAGCGCCAAAGAACATTCGCTTTGAGGGGATCCGCTTCGAGCACTGCCGTTTCGACATTCCTCGGGATGGCTACGCGTCCGGGCAGGCAACGATGCACGAGTGGCGCGATGGCTCGGGACGCGGCGGACGGCCGTTCGTTCCTGCCGCTGTGCGAGTCTCCGGGGCAGCGGACGTTAAGTTCTCACGCTGCTCGTTCTCGCGACTTGGCGGCAGCGGAGTTTGGTTGGGCGAGGGCGCCCGCGATTGCCTGATCGAGAACTGCGAGCTTGTCGACATCTCCGGGAATGGGATCAATATCGGTGAGTCGGGAACGCAGAACGTCGCCAGCGGGATTTCGGTGAAGAAGTCATCCGTCAACAATTGCGGTCGACAGTTCTTCGGCAGCGTAGGCGTGTGGATCGGCATGGCGGAAGGCTGCACAATCGAACGTTGCGAGATCCGCGACCTTCCCTACACAGGCGTCTCAGTAGGTTGGCGTTGGAACCCGACACCCAGTCCATGCCGCCAACACCGCATCGTCGACAACCACATTCACCATGTGATGCAGGTGTTGTCGGACGGCGGCGGTATTTACACGCTCGGGCGTCAGCCGGGGACAGTGCTGTCCGGCAACCACATCCATGACGTTCCGCTGAACGCGGGCAGAGCTCAAAGCAATGGCATCTTCATGGATGAAGGTACAACCGATTTGCTGGTCGAGGGGAACACGATCCACGCCATCGCCAAGTCCCCGATCCGTTTTCACAAGGCCGGCGAAAACACGATTCGCGGTAACACCCTCGGCATCGGTCCTGCCGCAAAGGCATTCACATTCAACTCCACCGACTCGAAGGTGATTCGCTTCGAAAACAATCGTGAATTGCCTGATGGCGGGGATGAACTCAAGGCCGCAGCTGCACAGGCTGCCGGAGAGAATCCATGAAGTCGGTTTCAGCAACGGTTGCGCTGGCGGCGTTGTTTCTTCGGCACGCAGTCCGTGCGCGGCGTAAGTGACCGCTTCACCGGCTCCTCAATTGCAAGAACGCGAAAGCCAGATGACTAATCCAACTTGTGCCTGTATGTTCTCGCTCCTGCAGTTGATCGGATTGGCATTTGCAAACAATGTCCATGCTGAGCGGGATTTGTGGTGGGCGGATGGATGGGACCGTCGACAGGCGGTGAAGGCGGCTGGCGAGTTTGGTCGAATTCCGTGGAGCGAATCGGCTTCGCGCGGATGCTTTGTGACTCAGCCGGAAGGGCGCGAACTTCGCCATTGGACGCAGACGATTGAGTCGACCAGGCCTCGCATGATCGCCGCTGACCCAAAGGTGCACTATGGATTTCCGCGAATGATTCGCGCGGCGGATGGCCGACTGCTGTTGTACTATCGCGTTGGCAGATCACACGCCAGCGATCCAGCAACGATCGCCCAGCGATCTTCGCGCGACGATGGCGCGACTTGGTCCGAGGAGCGAATCATCTACCGCGATCCCGATGGCTTCTCAGCCCACAACCCGGTGGCCGCAGTGGCGAAGGACGGGCGAGTGGTGTTGTTCGTTTCCAGCTATGACTGGAAGACGCCGGCAAAGCTGCCGATGTATTGGTCCCACTCGATCGACCACGGGGAGACCTGGGCGCCGTTCAAAAAGTTTGACGCCGATCCTTCACGCAGCACCTACTACATGACCGATCTACTCAGCACCGAAAACGGGCTCTACGGCATGTCTGCCGGTTTCGCGCCCGACCACATGACTCGGGCACACAACTTGTTTTGGTTCTCAGCAGACGGCCGCGATTGGGAGTTGCGTTCGTTTCACACGCAGCCTGAAGAGAACCGGGGTGATGAAGTTGACATCTTTCGGACCGCACCGAATGCACTAACCGTCCTACATCGTGATCGTCGCCACACCACAACTTGGCGTTATCACAGCAAGGATGCCGGACGAACGTGGTCCGCAGCCGAGGATATTGGCGATCAAGTCGAGATTCTGCAGCGACCGTTCGTCACGAGACTCACTCCTAAAGTGTTGTTGCTCAGCGGTCGGGATCGCAAACGCCGCTTGATGGTGGTTTACGTTTCACGCGACAACGGAAAGTCTTTCCTCGAACGACACGTTATCGATTCGTACTCGGCGGACGGAGCCTATACTTCGGCCGTGCGGTTGAGTGATAGTACGGCCGTGTTGGCCTACTACGGCGACACTCCTTCGACGCGAGGCAAGCCGGACATCAAACAAGTTACATTGACTCTGCTGGACCAGCCGAAGTACATCTGTTTCGAGGCAGCCCAGGAAGGGATGACGTATCTCTACAGGCGAACTGGAAGAGGTGACCGACGAACAGAAGACAGATCGGGTGCATGGATGCAGCCGGCTGGCGACTGGCAGCAGGCCGAGCTTGCCGAAGAGATCACACTTCGAGGGACGATTCCCCTGGCGCCGCCGCCAGTTTGGAAGGGCGACTACTCAGGAACGGCGAGACCCGAAGCTCCCTGGAAGATCACCAAGAACGGGTCGACCAAAATCGCCGTCGATGCGCCGTCTGGCGCGCTCCGAGTTTTGGATGGGGGAAAGTTCGGAAATGAAATGGTCTATGTGTCACGGGAGTGGGAGCTGCGTTCCAACCGAACTGCAGTGATCGATGTTCGATTGAAGGTGCTTTCGTGTTCGGCGCCCGGCGGGTGTATGCTTCGCGTGGCGGATGGAACACATGAGGAAGTCTTCACCTTCTTTCCCGACCGCGTCTATACGAACCGTTCCCGTCTCACGCAGAAGATCGATCTGGCGTCGGACTTTGTCGATCTCCGCATTGCCATTGGCGGCGACGGCTTCACCGTGCATTCTGGCGATCGCCTGCTGCTCGACGGCAAGGGTCACTTTAGCGCGCCAGCCTATCAAGGGCGTCGAACTCTCGACTTCGGGTCTGGAAGCAGCGCGGGAACGGGGGAGGCGTTGTGGAAATCGCTTCGCTATCAGGTCGGCGGACGGTCGGCACCGATAAAATAGTCGTTCATGACGGATCCGGACCTATTAACGAGTGCCGAAGACGTCGAAGCGGAACCTGGCGTTTGCGCCAGTCTGGAAGACTCCTCGTGCTTCTTGCGTTCTTTGTGGCCGTTGCTCGCGGCCCCATTCGGCGGGCGAGTCGTAGGAACGATGGCCACGAAAACGCGCGAAAAGCACTAAAACGGTGCTCGCCTTCATCCGGTCCGGCTCCGCAGGCGAGCTCGCTTGGATCGTCCGTTCGCGGTTTCCCCTACATAAACTGGACTCACTTGGTGTGGTTTTGGCTTAACGAGGCGGAGGGGGAGAGATTCCTGGCAGGAAAGGGCTCCTCGCGTTATGGATTGGCTGAACTTAGCTCGATGCAGTAAACTAGACACAATGAGTCGAGTATAGGCGGATCTGGACACGCAATTGCCCTTTTGAGGACGCCGGCGCGCACATGTTTTCGGCTGGTGCGTTTCCAGTCTGCAACACGGAGAACAAGGAAACCCCGTCGTCATGAACGAATCACCTGTTGAGAAGCGACGCCACCCTTTCAAGTTCGTGCACATTGGCTTCATCCTGTTGGTGCTCTTGTTGGCTCTTGGCGTAGTGGGCTCCAATTCTGCGAGGGCCGCCGAGCCGGTAGAGGCTGCGGGCGCCAGCGAGGCGAAGATGCTCTCACTGCTCGACTCGCCGCTGTTGTTTGTGAAGCGTCACTCCTACCAAGGCATTCACATCTACGACACGTTCTACAAATGGCCTCCTGGGGGAGGGGGGATCTATGTTCTAGAGAATCCCTCATCGCCCCGATCTCAATGGAAGATCCGGCCCGTCATTGATGCAACGACGCCAGGGACACTTGGCGACGGAGTCTACACGCATCCAGAGATATCGTGGGACGGCAAGCGGCTCCTCTTCTGCTACAAGAGCAAGCCCGATGGTTGCACGAAGATTTTCGAGATCGGCGTCGACGGCAAAGGGTTGCGGATGGTCTCTGATCCCTCGGCGTTCGTGTCTCACTACAACGGTCGAGCGGAAGGCATGCACGATCTCGCGCCATCGTATCTTCCCGACGATCGGATTGTCTTCCTTTCGACGCGTCCTGCGGGGCTCGTGCCGTGCAACAACACGGGGGTCGCCATTCTGCATGTCATGAATGCCGACGGCAGCGATGTTCACCCCATCTCGGTTAATTCTGAGAATGAATTCGATCCATCGGTCTTACCAGATGGCCGAGTGCTCTTTGGGCGTTGGGAGTATGTCGACAAGAACGCACTGACGATGCAGGCGCTGTGGTCAGTCCACGCGGATGGATCGGAAGAGACTGCGGTCTTCGCCAACAACATGGTTCTGCCGGAGGCAATACTGGATGCTCGGCCCGTGCCCGGGTGCGGATTGATCGCTGTGACTCTGGCCAAACACAATGCGCCTCCGCGCGGCTCGATCGCATTCATCGACCCTAGCAAAGGCAAGAATGGCAAGGCCTCTCTGTTCAACTTCGAGCACCCCGACCAGCCGGACTTCGATCGCGGAAATTCCTGCGAGCCGTACCCTTTGGATCGCGACACGGTCATTTTCAGCGGCCGATCGCGGGGAGATCGAAATGCCATCGAGATGATGGATCGCCAAGGAAACCGCATGGTGCTGCTCTCGGATCCCGAGATCTGCCTCCATGCGCCCATGTTAGTTAAGCCCCGGACCCGGCCGAGGGCGGTCCCGGAACGCGTGGATCGCAGCAAGAAGACGGGCGCCTTTCTCGTCATGGATGTCTACGAAGGCCTCGATGGAATAGAACGAGGCGAAGCAAAGTGGCTGCGTGTGATCGAGGAGACGTCTCGCATTAGCGCCAGCCCCGGCACGAAGAATCCGTTCAACCAGACGTTTCTGGTGAGTGCCTCGCTCTCCTTCTCAACGAAGATCTTCCACGGCCTGACGCCAGTCAATCAAGACGGCTCGGTCCACTTCAACGCGCCCTCGGGACGGGCGCTCTACTTCCAAGTGTTGGATGAAGATAAACGCTTGATCCAGAGTATGCGGACTTTCATTCAGGCCGCCCCAGGAACCACGCGATCTTGCATTGGGTGTCATGAAAGCAAGTCAAGCGTATCGACTCGATCTTATTCGCCTTCGAAGGTCCTCATCGGCGGCCCGAAAGACCTCGTGCCCGAGTCGTGGGGAACCGGCGTCATGGATTACGCTTCGATGATTCAGCCTATTTGGGATGAACATTGCGTCTCCTGCCACGGCGGCGAAAAGGGATTCGCGGCCCGCTTGGATTTGTCCGGTGGATGGACAAAACACTTCAACATCAGCTACGAAAATCTCGTCGACCGAAGGGAATCGCAACTGACGGCCCACTTGATCGCCGGCATCGACACGATGAATGGCACGGCGTATTGGTCAGCGCCGCTGAAGCCGCCGCGCAGCCACGGTTCGGGCGTAGCGCCCTTGGCCAATGTCGTCATGAGTGGCCACCAAGGCATGATTGAACGACTGAGCGCTACGGAGCGAGACCTAATCATGGCCTGGATCGACAGCAACGGACTCTACTCCGGCACTTGGCACTATACCGAGCACGGTTATGGGCTGCCGAACTGGGATAGTGTGCGTGACGAGTTGGCCGCAAGGATGGAAGGCGCGGGCTGCGCTGGCTGCCATGGCAAATCCGTGGGCAGCGACTGGTTTAATCTGAAGTCACCCGAGTCGAGCCGAATACTCAGGGCGCCTTTGAAAGCGGGGCGAGACGGACGCGGTTTGGCTATCTGCCGCGATCATAAGATGGACCCCAGGCGTCAGCGGACTCGCCTTCTGGTCAAGGGGTACGCTCACGCGGTCAAGCCGCTATCTGAATTCGCGCCGCGCCCCATGCCGCCAATTGAAGACGGAGGCCAGCCGCACGTGAGCTTCGCGTCGACTGAGAACGCCGACTACAAGGCGATGCTTGCAATCATCCGTCGAGGCCGAAAGAGCGCGCTCGCGACTCCTCGAATCGACATGCCGGGCGCAGAGGCGATCGTTGGGGAATGCCGCATGCTCACCCCACCCGATTTGCCCACACAGACACCTCGACTGAAGGCGTATATTGACGAGTCAGGCCTAGTGCATGTGCAATGGAAACGCTCGGCGACTACGATCGGACTCGGCGCCGAAATCCACCGCAGCGAGCAGAAAGACTTCGCTCCGAACCCCGACACGCTTCTGACCGACACCCTCCTGGCCGACTATGTCGACGCGGGCGCGCCGCTGGGCGAGCAACACTATGCGCTGATTCTGAAGTCCCAGAGGCGGCGCAGTGGGCCGATTCGCGCCTCGCTGATCGTCCCCAAGCCGCCGATGCCGCCACGACCAGGGAACCTCTCTGCCCAGCCGGCCCCGGGACGCGTCGAGTTGCAATGGCACGATGATAGTCCAATCAATTTGCGCTACCACGTCTATCGGAGTTCCCCAGGGACCGAACAATTTCAACGCCTGACGAGCGAACCGACGACCGCGCTGCGCTACCGAGATGACGCAGCACAACTGGGCGTTAAGTATGCCTATGCGGTGCGGGCGGTGAGTCGCCACGGTCTCGAGAGCCCCGCTTCAGAGACATCGCAAGCGGCGGCACTGCCCGAAATCAAAGAGGCGGTGTTTGTCGCCGCGTTCACGAAGGATGCCAACGCCAACTTGCATTCCGGCAACCTCGCAGAGGGGGCGCTGAGCGGTGAATCGCGCATCGCCTCCGGAGCACTCGATCTGTCGACTGGCGGACATGCCACTTTTGCACACCGGCAGACGTTTGATTTGGATCAATCTCTGTCGGTCGAGTGCTGGGTGAACATGGGCAAGGACGACCAGATGCCCGTTATCGTTAGTTGCGGCCGATGGAATGAGGCGGGCTGGTTTCTTCAGCGAATCGGCTCGGGATGGCGCTGGCATGTGGGCGGCATCAACTGTGACGGTGGTCGCCCGGCCGTTGGGCAATGGACCCACTTGCTGGGCACATTCGACGGACAGGTGACGCGGCTCTACCAGGACGGCAAGCTAGTGGCTCAGAGAGCCGGCGTCGCCTCGCGGCGAAAGTGGTCTGGGCCGTTGACGGTCGGGCAATACAGCGATCCGGGAGCACAGTACCAGGTCTATGGACGCATCTCGAACCTGCGCATCTTCCATCGTGCTGTCTCGGCCGAAGACGCCGCGGCCTCCTTCAAGGCAGCGCCACAAAGACCGTAGCCGGGCCGGAGTCGTATCGCTTGAGAGATGGGCTGCTTGGCGGTCGCGCCTGGGGGGAGCCGGGGAGATCCTGGGGAGAGCCAAGGGAGAAAGGCGCGCTTCGCGGAATTCCGTCCGCAGTTCCAGCTTGTAGATTTGGTTCTATCTGTGGAAACTAGGGTTTCCATCAGGCACAAGAAGGAACGATGAATTGAAGATCACGGCAATAGAGACCATTCGACTGGACGAGTTTCCCAACATGCTCTGGGTGCATGTCCACACCGATCAGGGTTTGCTCGGTCTCGGTGAGACGTTCTATGGACCCGCGGCTGCGGAAGGACATATCCACGGCATCATCGCGCCCTATCTACTCGGCGAAGATCCGCGACTGCTGGAAAAGCACACCAACAACATGATTGGCTATGTTGGCTTCAACGGTTCAAGCGCTGAGCAGAGAGGGCGTTCGGCCATTGATATCGCGCTTTGGGATTTGTGGGGGCAGATCACGGGTGAGCCAATCCACCAAATGCTGGGCGGATCGGTTAGGGACGACATCCGTGTCTACAACACCTGCGCGGGTTACGAATACGTTCGTTCAGCCCCTGTGCAGGGTACAGAGAGTTTCAATCTGGAACACCTGCAACGGGAGAAGCCCTATGAGGATCTCGATGCGTTTCTCAACAGTGCCGATCAGTTGGCGCATAGTCTGTTGGAAATGGGCATTACGGGGATGAAGATCTGGCCTTTCGATTTTGCCGCCGAGAAATCCAAAGGGTCATATATCTCCGCTCAGGACCTGAAGAAGGCACTGGAGCCGTTCGCAAAGATCCGCAACGCCGTCGGCGACCAGATGGATGTGATGTGCGAGCTGCACGCCTTCTGGAACTTACCGATGGCGAAGAAGATCTGCGCGGCGTTGGAAGAATTCGACCCGTTGTGGATCGAGGACCCCGTCTTCATGGACCACATTGAGAGCTTGGAAGAAGTTCAGGGCTCGACCAACATTCCCATCGCCACCGGTGAGACGCTGGGAGGGAAATCGCAATTCAAAGACCTCCTCCAGCGTCAAGCGGCGGGGGTGGTGATCATGGATATCGCATGGTGCGGCGGTATCACAGAAGCTCGCAAGGTGGCGGCGATGGCTGATGCGTGGCATGTCAGCGCGGCCTTTCATGACTGCACGGGCCCAGTCACGCTAGGCGCATCGACCCATCTCGCGTTACATACTCAGAACTGCTTCATTCAAGAAATGGTGCGTGCGTTCTACTACGATTGGTACGACGATCTCGTAACCGCCCTGCCGCCTGTGCGGAGCGGAAGGATCACCGTGCCAGAGGGGCCGGGACTGGGCATGGCTCTTAATCCAGATCGTCTCAAGGCCGCTGATGTACACATCCAACGTTCCGACATCTCGTGACGTCGTGCCAGTTCCGTAAACCGTAAGGTAAAGCCATGAATTACATTACTCGGTTGTGTCCCGTGATCATGTTGATGGTTTCGTCACCTGCATTGCTCGGGCAGTCAGTAGTCCATGAGCGTTTCGAGAAGGCCGTGGTCGGAACGATATCCGGGCGGGTGACCTTCGCGAATGACGTCGTTGGGTGGGGAGGATTGCTCGAACCCAATCGGCGCTCGGCGTTCTTTGACGGTCGGGCCGAAACGTACGTTGATCATGGGCGCGCCAAGAAAGTCACTGAGGAGGACTTTACGGTTGAAGCGTTTGTTAAGCTAGCTGAGCGATCGGGCTACGCGGCGATCGCTGCTGACTGGAATGAGGAGAACGACCATCGCAGCTGGGCGTTCGTTCTCACACCGCGCGGCGCGTTGCGATTCGACGTGTCTCCCGATGGAAAGTTTCACCCGGGAAACAAGCTGGAGACTTCACGGCGGTTGATTGAACCGGGCCGCTGGTATCATGTCGCGGCGGTCAGCCGGGGAACAGACAGTCGCATCTTCGTAAATGGCCGGCAGGTTGCCGCGGGAACAAGGACAACGCCTGGTCTCTTTACAGAGGATTCGGCAAACCTGAAGATCGGTAACGTGGATCGCTACGCCACACGGGGACCTCGTCCCTGGCGCGGCTGGCTTGACGAAGTGCGGATCACAAACAAATCGCTTGCCCCAGACGGTTTCATTCGCACGCGAAGTGAGATGCCGAAAGCGAGCGGCCCGGAGCCTGGACAGTACGTGATGCCTTTCGCCGCCACGGACCGGACGGATGCGACCGCCTGGCAGCAAAAAGCCCGGAAGCGATTACTGCAGCTGGTCGAGCGTCAGCAGCCTCGTCGGTCCATTGCCCAAGCGCCGCTCGATTTCCAACTTGGCGAGCCAAAACAGCAGGATGGCTACAAGCTCTACCCCGCATCGTTTCAAGGCAATGATGGATCAGCCCGCATCGAGTGTCGTTTTGCGGTGCCGGATGGCAAGGGCCCCTTTCCCGCCATGCTGGCGCTGCACGGGCATAGCGGTTCATGCGACGTGGTCTTTGATCGGACATCGATCTACCACGGAATGGCAGACCAATTTGCCCGCGGCGGTTACGTCGTGATCGCCCCGTCGTTTCCGCATCGCGAATACTGCGCCACGATGTTGTGGGATCTCATGCGACTCGTCGACATATTAGAGTCTCGCGACGAAGTCGACTCGGATCGGATTGGCGTGGCCGGGCTTTCGATGGGAGGCGAATGGACGATGTGGAGCGCCGCTTGTGATCTGCGAATCAAGGCGGCTGTCGTGAGCGGTTGGATGTGCACGACGGAAGGGGTGTTTTCAGTTCCCAACTGCGAGTGCTGGGAACTTCCAGGGTTCGTTGAGCTAATGGATGTCTGCGAAGTTCACCTCATGGTCGCCCCTCGTCCGCTGCTGTTTGAGAGCGCCGAGAGCGATAGTTGCTTTCCTCTTCAATTCACAAAGCAAGGCTTCGCTCGGATTCAAGCTGGCTACCGCGTGTTCGGCGCAGAGGAGAACGTGCGGCAGGATACATGGCCGGCCGGGCACGAATGGCACGGCGTAAAGGCCTACCCGTTTATCGACAATGCACTGGGAGGCCACGCCTCTCAGCTGCAACGCGGACGCGATCGCTGAGTTGTGAGGTCACCGGTTGTTCCGTTCAGAAATTGCTGCAAGTAAGCAAGGGCTGAGCGACGAAACGTGAATTCGATCGAGGAAAGCGGTATA
Organism: uncultured Pirellulaceae bacterium; assembly: GCA_964635375.1. Taxonomy (GTDB): domain Bacteria; phylum Planctomycetota; class Planctomycetia; order Pirellulales; family Pirellulaceae; genus CAZMNY01. Next base: position 11,931 of record CAZWOU010000160.1, read on the forward strand.
ATCGGTCGGAGAGGACCCGCCCCAAGTATCCTGCCTCTTGTTGTCATTCAAGGTCGTTCAGCACACGTGGAAGGAATTCGCCATGCTGCGGAGAATGTCCGTCGTCGTTGCACTTATCTACCTGATGCCCGCATGCACAGTCGCCTATGCGGCCAACGATGCGAAGGACTGGTTCGTCGAGGCATCGACCTGGCAAGAGACGCTGCGACAGTCGCGCGAAGCTCTTGCCCGCTCTCTTGAGGAGGAAGCGAAACGCGCCCCAACGACGAGCGTTTCCGGGGTGAAGCTGGGGCCGTGGAACGCAATGGGTCCGATTGACGTGCCCGCTGGCGCTGGTGGCTTAGAGACGGTGCTGCCGGTCGAGCGCGAAATCGATTTGAAACAGCAGTTTGGAAAACACTCCTGGCGGCGTTTTACCAATCCCGACGGAGCCGTCTACAATGACATCGATCTTCCCAATCACCACGTGATGTACTTGACCCGAACAATCACGTCAGCGAGACGGACAAACTTCACTTGCTACTTCGGCAGCGACGACGGAATGATGGTCTGGCTTAACGGCAAGAAACTCTTCTCCACGACGAGCGTGCGATTACCGCCTCGCGCCGTCGAGCTAAAGCTCGCACTCAACGCGGGCGAGAATCGGTTGTTGTTCAAGGTGCACAATATTTCGGGCGGGAAGGCCTACTACTTCTCGACGACGAAGTCTAGCAAGCGTCGCAGCGATCCTGCGGCCATGGCGTGGAAACGCACAGAGCAGAAGTTTAGGGATGGGCGAGACCGTCAACAGATGGGCTGGGAGCGCGAAGACCGCATCTGGAAAGCGGACTGGAAGCCGGGTGATTTTCGCGAGCTCGCTGGGCGTTATGCCGCTGCAACTCGAAGTATCGGCTCGCTCGACGAAAGATCGCGAGTACTCGCCTCAACGGCGAGCACAGCGGAAGGCCTAGCCCGTTCGCGAGAGCTTTACTATCGATCGAGAGAGATGGAGTTGGCGGTCGAACGAGCAGGGAAGATTGATTACGCCGCGCTGCGCCGCGCAATCGAAGACCTTGCGAGTACGTATGGAAAACACTATCCCCGCGCGGCGGAATTCCTTGAGCGGTTGGCGGGCCTGGAATCGCAACGCGATTCAGTCTCTGATGCCGAAGCCGTGTTGCGCCTGACCGAGAAATACACGGCGTTGCAGCAGGAGGCTCTGTTGGCCAACCCGCTGTTGGATTTTGACAAACTGCTTGTCGTACGCCGTCGCGGCCACTTGGGCATGCCGCAGAATTGGCAAGGGAACTGCGCCTTGCCGCGGAAGCAGTATGACAACGAGATTGCCGTGCTCTCGCCCGTGCGTCCCAATGGCAAGCTGACGACTTTGTATCGACCCGCAGAGGGCCTATTCGTGGGCGATGTTGATCTGCACTTCCGCGGCGAGCGGATGTTGTTCTCGATGCGAGACGAGCATGGTCGGTTTCAGATTTCTGAAATCGACGCCAATGGCGAGAACCTTCGCCAGGTGACCAAGAGTGAGCCGGATGTGGACAACTACGACGCCTGCTATCTGCCCAACGACCAGATCGTGTTCGGGTCGACAGCCTGTTTCCAAGGCGTGCCTTGCGTGGGCGGCGGCAACCAGGTCGCCAATCTATATCGCATGAACGCCTCCGGCGACGATGTCCGCCAACTCTGCTTCGACCAGGATCACGATTGGTGTCCTACTGTGACCAACGATGGCCGCGTCATGTTCGCTCGCTGGGAATACTCCGACACGCCTCACTATTTCACGCGAGTTGTCATGCAGATGAACCCCGACGGAACGGGGCAATCGGCGCTCTATGGCAGCAACTCGTTCTGGCCGAACTCGACTTTCTTTGCGAGGCCGATTCCCGATCATCCGTCGAAGTTTGTCGGGATCGTTTCGGGACATCACGGCGCGGCGCGGATGGGAGAACTGATACTCTTCGATCCAGCCGTGGGAACGCAAGAAGCCGACGGGGCCGTGCAGCGGATTCCGGGTTACGGCAAGAAGGTCGAACCCGTGATCAAGGACCAATTGGTGCGTGACTCTTGGCCGAAATTCCTGCACCCGTTCCCGCTCAGCGACAAGTACTTTCTGGTCTCCGCCCAACTGGACGCCGGCTCGCCCTGGAACCTCTACCTCGTCGACGTGTTCGACAACATGGTCCTGCTATTTGAGGATGCCGGTTACGGCGTGTTGGAGCCGGTCCCGTTGCGGCCGACACCGCGACCGCCAATTGTTCCCGAGCGCGTTGATCTGACACGCAAGGACGGTGTCGTTTATCTTGCGGACGTTTACTCTGGTGGCGGGCTGACGGGAATACCTCGCGGCGCCGTCAAGTCGCTGCGAGTGTTTGCCTTCGACTATGGTTACCAGCGTCTGGCGAGCCACACGTATGTCGGCATCGAAGGGCCGTGGGACGTGCACCGAATCCTCGGCACCGTACCAGTCGAAAGCGACGGTTCGGCCGTGTTTCGCATACCAGCCAACACGCCCGTTTCCGTGCAACCGCTCGACGAAGATGGCAAGTCACTGCAGATGATGCGGAGCTGGTTCGTGGCTATGCCGGGCGAACGCATCTCCTGTGTCGGCTGTCACGAGAGCCATAAACGCACGCCGCCGGTGCGCCACAGTTTGGCTCTGAAGAAACCGATCGAGGAGATCCGGCCCTGGTTCGGACCGGCCCGCGGGTTCAGTTTCAAGCGTGAGGTCCAGCCGGTTCTCGATCGGCACTGTGTCGGCTGCCACAATCAGAAGCCGTACAACGGGACCCAACTCTCGGACCTCAGCGCGGGCATGTCCGGCAAGTTCACTCGCGCGTACTCACACCTGCAGAGGTACGTCCGTCGCCCGGGACCCGAGAGCGATTATCACATGATGCCGCCCGCGGAATACCACGCCGACACCAGCCCATTGGTGCAGATGTTGCACCGGGGCCATCACGGCGTCAAACTCGATCGCGAATCCTGGGAGCGGATCTATGCTTGGATCGATCTCAACGTGCCCGACCACGGAACTTGGCACGAGATTCGAGACATCCCCAGCGACCAACGGGCGCGCCGGCGCGAGCTTCGCAAGAAGTACGCTGGCATCGATATCGACTACGAAGACATTCCGTTCTTCCCGACTGGAACAGTCGAGCCAATCATTCCCAAGCAGACACGGCCGGTTGAGCCGCCAACGAAAATCGACTGCCCCAATTGGCCGTTCGACGCGACCGAGGCCAAACGCCGGCAGGGCGTAGATTCCAAGCGGACGTACACGCTGGGCAGCGCCGAGGAGAAACCGATTCAACTGACGTTGACGCGGATCCCCGCCGGCGAGTTTGTCATGGGGACTGCGGAGGGAAGCGCCGACGAGCAACCGAGACGAGCGAGGATCAAAACAGCGTTCTGGCTCGGCACGGCCAAGATCACCAACCAGCAATTCCACCTCTTCGATCCCTCGCACGACAGTCGCTACATTGACCGCTTGGGTAAGGATCATTCCAATCGAGGCGTGCCTCAGAATCAACCCAACCAGCCGGTCGTCCGCGTTTCCTGGAATCGGGCCATGGACTTTTGTCGTTGGCTCTCCGAGGAGACAGGCGCGGAATTCAGCTTGCCGACCGAGGCTCAGTGGGAGTATGCCTGCCGAGCAGGCAGGGCGGAGAACGTGCAACGGGCAAACGTCTGGGGCGCCGCCAACATGCTCAGTGGTCCCGAGGAATGGGCGCGCACTAAAGACCGGCAACGCCTCTTGTCAAATGCGGGCGGCTCCCCGCTAGACCGTCGGTTTGTGCGTGGATCCAAAGGCATCAATATGAGCGACGGCCGCCGCGTCACCCATCGGCTGAATTACTATCGATGGCAAGGGATCCACAACGTGGGATTCCGCGTGGTTTGCGAAGGCGAGTTGCCCGATATTGAACCTGGGGCAAAGTAGTCCGCAAATGGCCAGTGTTTGAGGCCAACTTGCCGTCGCGACCGGCACATCATCTTCACTTCGCAAAAGTTTCTGGAACGACGGTGTTGGCGGCAAGGTGTACTGGTCCAGCGATTCTTGCGCATCGCCGCTTCGTCCGCAACAACCTGTCAATTCACGAGTTATGGTAGATCTCGAAGTTTCCCTTTTCGAGACCCTACGATGGCCAAAACACCCCAGATCCCCTTGCCCAAGAGCTGGCCCGAGCACGTCAAGTCGGCCATGCTGCACGTCATCTCGCTGGCTCAGTACG
>CAZWOU010000161.1:0-1779 GCA_964635375.1 uncultured Pirellulaceae bacterium
CTTGCGGTCCCACTTGGTGAAAGCGGGAATCTCGCAATCCAAAGCGAGCGCCGTGCGCAAGGCCAAGTCAAACGCCTTGCGATTCATCACAGGCAGCGCCCCAGGCATGCCGATGCAAACGGGACACGTCTGCGTATTCGGTTCGGCTCCAAATTGGGCAGAACAACGGCAGAAGAGTTTCGTGTCGGTCAGCAGCTGAACGTGCACCTCCAAACCGATCACGATTTGGTATGCGGAGGATTCGTCTGCGGGGGTTTCGGATGCGGATTCGGCCATGTCGGTTCACTACGCCGGAAAGGAAACTCTTGTTGCGAGCCAGATCCGCCTAGTCGCCCAAGACCGGAGGCACTCGATAACATTCCTCATCACTTTTGGGCGCGGCGCGGAGAGCCGCTTGGCGAGGCAAGCTGGCCTCCATTTGATCAGCAGCAAACACATTTTCGATGTCGCTCGCGTGGGCCATCGGAGCCACTCCATCGGTATCCAATTCGTCGAGTTGTTCGACAAAAGCCACGATCTGTTTGAGTTGCCCCGTCATGGCGTCGAGCTGGCTGGCGTCGAAACGAAGCCGCGCTAGTTGGGCGACTTTTGCGACTTGCTCACGAGTCATGCTCATTCGGGCGCACCGTAGACAGAGAATATGCCGCTCGATCTCTCTCGCAAACGGCCTCGGTTCAGCGGCGAGAAAGGCGGTTGCCCCTCCAATCGGCGACCGCGCGCTGCTGATAACTGGACGGAAGCTGGCGTTAGGCTTTCGACTTGCCTTGGTTGGGCAACTTAAAGGGCTGATTTCGGACGACTCGTTTGACGCCCCCGCTGCGCAGACACTGGGTGCAAACGCGAATGGTCTTGGCGCCGCCATCTTTCAAAGCAACCTTAACCCGCTGTAGATTGGGCTTAAACTTGCGCCGCGAGATACCGGTAATCTTGGTACCGACGCCGCCCAAGTATTTTGCTTTACCGCGGGTTTCCACGGAATTGCCCATCATCGTGCCTTTCCCGCAAACTTCGCAGACACGCGCCATAACACCAATCCTCAACCTGCGGACATTTGACTAAATACAAGCCCGCAGTATACCGGGTGGCGAAATTCCTGCAAGCGGAGCTATGTCCAAGTAGGCGAGCTATTCCCGGGCCCGATTGAGAGCGGCCAGGCAAATCCAGCTCGGCGATCCGCGCCGTCGATCCGGGGGGCGGCGTCGATCCCAGGGCTGTCGCTCTAGATGTCGCAATCGATGGGCGCCGGGCGCCCGTAGTAGAATCCTTGCCCCAACTCGAAGCCGATCTGCTCGCAGATCTCGCTTTGGCCCGCCGTTTCGACCCCTTCGGCAAGTGGCGCCACCTCCAGATCCCGGGCGATCCGAACAAGGGATTCGACCAACTGCTGGTGGGCGGACGAGGCTTGATCCAGGTTTCGCACCAAGGAGATATCGAATTTCAGGTAATCCGGCTTGATTTCGACAAGTTCCAGCAGACGAGCCTGGCCGGCGCCAAAGTCGTCATAGGCCAAACTGATGTCGAGGTCATTGAGGACCACTCGCAATTCCTGCATCGCCGGAATCTCCGTCACGGCGCCTTCGTGAATCTCCAAGGTCAGCGTGACGTCGGGATAGGCGTCGCGCAACGACACGAGTGAAGGGACGAAGCTGCTGTCGGTGAGCTCGGCTGGGTGGGTGTTGACGAACAGGTGTTGAGGCGTCGCGAATCGTTCGGCTTGGCGAATCCCTTCCCACCTCAGCATTTGACTCAACGGCACTTCCAAGTTCATCTTGGAGGCGG
>CAZWOU010000161.1:1879-16137 GCA_964635375.1 uncultured Pirellulaceae bacterium
CTTGGAGGCGGAGTCGCATTGCCACGTCAGCGAACTGAATCAAGTCACCTGCCTGAATCTCAACTTGCCCCTTGATACGGGTCCCGTTGACGTAGGTGCCGTTCGTGCTGTCCAAGTCCCGAAGCACAACGCAGGTGTCGGTCAAGTGAATTTCCGCATGGCTACTGGAAACAGTTCGGTTCTGCAGACAGAGCGACGCCTCTTGCCGTCGGCCGACCGAAAAACATGACGATTGAATTGGAACGCACCATGTGTCGCTCGATGGCGAATTGGGCTTGCCGACAAGGAACCACGCGTTAAGCGCAGCTGGTGTTGGTTTTGTTTCCGCAAGTTGAGGCACGTCTCGCTCCTTGGATGGACTATAAAACATAGGCCACAAATCCCCGAGCGTCTCACAAACCCGATTCGATCGCCCCGACCTTGCAGCGAAGTCTGCGACCACTGCGTGGCAGGAGAGGCAGATAACGAATAGTCGGGCTATTCAGATGTTGTCGGTCATAGCGAACGCTCGCTTAGTTGGGGGCGGACTTAGTTCGACATCCGCCAATGGCAAGCTACCCTTGCACTGCCTGCTAGGCGCAGGGGGATGTAGTACCTACTGGGGAGTGAGTCACGTGGCTACTGAAACGCTATCTATCGAAAACGACATGCTGGCCACGCTGTTGTCGGACGAGAACTATTGGCCGACAGAGCCCCGGTCGATCAAGGAGACGGGCCTCCCGATCTCAATGATCGAGTCACTTGTTTTCAAGTGTTTGGCTCTACATGGAACACGTGGCGGCCGGAGCGTCGCCGAGTCAATTGGGTTGCCGTTCGGTTTGTTGGAGGAAGTGCTTAGCGCCATGCGGACTCGCCAGCTCCTCGTCCACGCTGGGTCGGCGCCGTTTAACGACTACTATTATTCGTTGACCGAACAAGGCAACAGGGCAGCCCAGGCCGCATCCCGAGCCAATGCGTATTTGGGCCCAGCGCCAGTGCCCCTGATGGACTACATCTTGTCAGTCGAGGCCCAATCGATAACCTCCGAGTCGCACGGCAAACGTGAACTCGAGGAGGCTTTTGAAGGGATCACGTTCGACGAGGAGTTGCTGGACCTGATCGGCCCCGCTTTGAATTCCGGTGCGGGAATGTTTCTTTATGGCGCGCCTGGAAACGGAAAATCGACTTTGGCAAAACGGCTGACAGCCTGTTTCGGCCAAGCAATTTGGATTCCACATGCGATCCACGAAGGCGGGCAAATCATCAAGCTGTTCGACCCGTCCTACCATGAACCGATGAAACAGCGGTCGACGGGCCTGCTAAAAACCCAAGACTACGATCGCCGCTGGATCCGAATTCGGCGGCCCACCGTCATGGTCGGCGGGGAGCTCACGATGGACTCGCTGGAGATCCGTTACGACGCCCGAGCAAACATCAGCGAGGCCCCGCTGCAACTTAAGAGCAATGGCGGCTGCCTGTTGATCGACGACTTTGGACGGCAACGCGTCGCTCCCAGAGAATTACTCAACCGCTGGATCGTCCCGCTGGAGAACCGGCAGGATTTCCTGACGCTGGGGAGCGGCAAGAAAATCCAAGTCCCCTTTGATCAGCTGATTCTGTTTTCGACGAATCTCGAACCCGAAGAACTCGTCGATGAAGCATTCATGCGGCGAATCCCGTACAAGATCGAAGTCGGCGACCCCAGCCCCAGCGAATTTCGTGAACTGTTTCGACTCTATTCAAAGCAAGAGGGCTGCCAGTTCGAGATCGATGCGGTCAACCACCTACTCAACACCCACTACCGCCCGCAGAACCGCCCCCTCCGCCGCTGCCATCCTCGCGACCTGATCAAACAGGTTCGCAACTATTGTGCTTATCATAATCTGCCGCTGGAAATGCGGCCCGAGTACTTCGACTTAGTCGTCGGCAGCTACTTCGCCAAAGTGCTGGAGAAAAAAGAAACGCTGGACGGAAACTAGATCCACCCTTGCTGACCACGGCTTCGCGACAACCCAAACCTCGCTGACTAACGCCTTCCCAAGCTGTTGCCTCAGCTGCTACATGATCGCTCAAGCCTAATCGACCCACGGATACCAATGACTTCTGAAAGTTCACAGCCCATGCAAGGCCAGCCGTCTCCGGACGCGAACGAACCTTCGTTCGCTTTGCTCGACATGCAGGAACCCATCCCCGGCTACACGCTTGAGGAACGGATTGGCGTGGGCGGTTACGGCGAGGTTTGGCGAGCGAATGCGCCTGGCGGCTTGAAAAAGGCTGTCAAGATCGTTCATGGCAACATGAGCGACTCCCGGACCGAGCGTGAAATGAAGGCCATGGAGCGAATTCGGGCCGTGTCCCACCCGATGCTGCTCAGTGTCGAGCGAGTCGAAATCATTCACGACCACCTGTTCATTGTCACAGAGCTCGCGGAAGGCAGCTTGAAGGATCGCTTTGACGCCTGTTCAGAAAGCGATGCGGGCATTCCTCGAGACGAATTGCTCGCCTATCTCCGAGACGCCGCCGACGCGTTGGACTTTCTCTACGAGAAACACCACCTGCAGCACCTGGATGTCAAGCCTGAGAATCTGCTGATGGTTGGCGGACGGGTCAAGGTGGCCGACTTCGGACTGGTCAAGGACCTAGCTGACAAGGGTATGTCGCTGGTTGGCGGTTTGACTCCGATGTACGCCCCGCCCGAAGTATTCGACGGTGCGCCCACGCGACATAGCGACCAGTACAGCTTGGCCATCGTCTACCAAGAAATGTTGACGGGAGAGGCGCCCTTTGGAGGGCGGACCGCCGCCCAGTTGGCGTCGCAACACGTGAACTGCGAGCCAATGATCTCCCCCCTCCCGCATCATGATCGAGGACCCATCACGAGAGCGCTTTCCAAGGACCCGCAACGGCGGTTTCCCAGCTGCCGAACGCTCATCCAGGAGTTGCTCAAAGCGCCGGAGACGGAAGCCGCCCTGCGTATCCGACGCTCCCGGCCGCAAACCAACGTCGCGACGGAGCGTGCGGCCCCTCGAACCACCCGTCCCTCATCGCCATCGAGCCCGGAAATAAGAGGCTCAAGAGAAAATGCGACGGTGAGGCTGAGTGAATGCAAGCAGTTTGGCAGCAAGATGCTTCCAGATTCGACGGACGTCATGGCCGAGGAACCGGTCGAGTTCGAGTCTCGAGTTGCCGTCCGGCCAACCCTGTTCATTGGCGTCGGCGGCGCCGCAGCTCGCGCGCTCAAGAAGCTCAAGCGAAGAATTGCGGACTTAGCCGCACCGATCGAGCAGCTGCCCAGTCTCGCCATGCTCCATTTGGACGTGGCCTTGGACAGCAGCACTCAGTATCACGACGACGAGATTGCACTGACGGATGACGAGCGGATCGCCATGCCCTTGCGCGATGCGCGCGAGTATCGCGAGCGCTCGGGGCTGTTGCTCGAATGGCTCAATCGACGCTGGCTCTACAATATTCCTCGCTCGTTGCGAACCGAGGGCATGCGTCCTTTGGGCCGACTGGCGTTCATGGACCACTTCGAAAACATCAACGACGCCCTGCGTCGCGGCCTCGCCGACATCATGGCCCCGGGATCTATCTCGGACACGGGCAAGCGACTGGCCAGGCAAATGCAAACGGACGCTCCTCAGATCGTCCTGGTCAGTTCCATTTCGGGCGGCGCCGGCAGCGGTTGCGTTCTTGATCTGGGCTACGCCATACGCGACGTACTCAATGAGATGGGCCTGTCGGATGGGCATATCCAAGGACTACTGCTGCATTCGACGCCGCGAAAAGCCGCGGGCCGAGAAATTGCCATCGCGAATTCTGTCGCCTGCCTCTCCGAATTATCACACTTCGACTCCGTTGAAGGCGGTTATCCTGGCGAACCCGCCTGCGGAATTCAGCCTCGGTCCGCCCGACGCTCGCCCTTCGCCCACACCTATTTCACCATCCTTGGCGAAGAGTTGGATGACACGACATTCGACAATGCCTGCCGCGATGTGGCCGAGTACGTGTTTCAGAGCACGCTGGCTCCGACTGCTGATTTTTTCGCGAAGTGTCGAAAAATGGACGGCCCCTTTCAAGAACAATCATCAGGCTCTATGCACTTGCGTTCGTTTGGAATTTCACAAGTGGGCGGCGGCGACTCGAAGCTCGTTCAGACGATTTCGGAGTTGGTCTGTCGCGCGCTCGTGGATAGCTGGCTCACCGGACAAGCGTCCAACTCGCCTTCAGCCAGCTTTGAATCGAAAATCGACGAACAAGTTCAGCAACTGCTCATACGAATTGGCGCGGACGCGGTGAGCTTGGTCTCCATGGCCAAGGCGACTGTGCAAGCCACCGTTTCTAACGACGTTGAATCCTATTTTCGCCGCATCGTCCGCGAGAATAGCGAAGTGCTAGATCGCGATTCCAGCTTGACGCCCGTGGATCGCGCTCAAAAGCTTCTCCACGTCGTCGATGAACTTGCCATTGGCTCAGCCCAACAAGACCTCTCCTCGCCCTGCTTGCGAAGCGTTGTCGAGGGCAAGTTCCGCAACTACATCGACGAACCGCGCAAAGCCATTTCGTATTACTTGACCGACTTGGTTGATCGCCCAGGGCATCGAGTCGTCGCCGCTGAAATCGCGACCCACATACTAGAGAAACATCTCCAAACCTTGCAGGAAGAGATCACCCACGCCACTCGCCTAGTGGAGGTCGACCTGGAGGAGTTGCAAGCGAGAATCATAACCGCTGCCGAGGGGCCAGCGTTGGACGAGAAGGGCAAGCCGATCAAGCCGGTTATCGAACTGGACCAGGAATCAGCGCTCACCGCCTACGCAGTGCTCAGAATGCTCCAAGTCGCCCACGTGGTCTCCTCGCAGTTTGTCGCCGAGCTCCTCCGTGGGCATCAAGACGACTCGACGGCGATCGCGAAACTCGGCGACGGACTGCGGGTCCTGGCGTCGCATTTTGACAGCGGAACGAAGGTCTTTGAAGCGGACGAAGATTTCTCTTTCGATAGCGAAAGGTCGAGTATCGTCTTGAATATCCAGCGGCAGCGACACGATGTCGCCTGCAAGCTCGATGTCGACCTGCAAGAACAGTACTTTGATCGCCAGTCACCTCTCTCCAGTTTGTTTGACTCCAGCCAGATCGAATGGTCGCATCTTGAGTCGGCGATTCGATCGGGAGCAAGACGCCTCGTCGCGGGCGAAATCTCGCACGTCTGGACGGATCAAATGTTCTCGGAAAGTCCCCAGCCGGCAAGTGAAGTTGACGCCGCCTCGAAACTGGAAGAGAAGATTGGCGAAGCGACGCCCAACGTGCTTTCCTTGGGCGGCGCCAAACGCCTGCTCGTCTTGGCGCCGCAGCGGGCTGCCGAAACCGAGGCGTGGTCGCGGCAAACCGCCCAAGCTGCTGGACAGCCGACCGCCTTCGTGCCCGCAGAGGATGACTGCGTCACATTCTGTTACGAGACCGAACACACCTCCCTGCGGAACGTCGTTGCCGCGTTGATGAGTGAACGCCATGACTTCGGCAAACTGGCCGAACGGCTCCATGCGAGGATCGACATCGACTGGCCGCCGATTATGTAGCTCGCTGCCTGGGGACCAGGCGAGAACGGGCTGTTTCCAACCCGGCGTCTTCCTCTGTCTGTGACAGTCCTCGCGCGAACGCCAACGATCGCATCAGCCATAAAGCGAGCGGCGGCGCAAGTTGTTCTGATGGTCCTCATCAGAAACCAGGAAACAAGTCGAGCTGCACGGCGGGTTCATGACAGCGGGGGCCGACTGAGCCATGCTTAGAAATGGCCGGGCGGATTGCATTCCAGAATCGCCCAATAATTCCGCCGATTTCGACCCGTCCGCTGTGCCATCAATTAGAACCGCCGCATAGAATACGGAGTCTTCGTCTCAGACAATTAGGAACGTCGTTATGAATCTCTACTTGTTCGGCCTGCTGATGGTCGTCACTGCCACGCCTCACTGGAATCCAGGCACGGAATACCGAATGGAAGGCGAATTGGACGCCGCCAAGCCGGACAGCTCCGATTCGCTCAAACGCTTTCAGCTCTCCCTGTTCGCCAGCAAGCAGCCCGACGCGGTTGGCCAGACGATCTACTGGGCGTTGACCGAGAACGGTCGAGGCCAAGCACCTTGGATTGAGCGATTCGGCGATTGGAACATTCGGCCCGGCACGAGAAGCCGCAGCGGACCAGCGCTCTACTATCAAAGAGACGATGGGCTCAGCATCGCGATCTTGCCGCCAGCCGCGTTGGTTACTGATGCAGAATTACAGCTCGGAGCCAAGTGGAGCGTCAATAAGAGGGATTTTGAAGTTGTCGGCGAAACGAAGTTCGACGACGTCGACTGCTGGAAAGTCACTTCGCGAGACCGCGTTGGCAGGCGTCGCGATATGACGGTGCAAAAGGCGACTGGAATTGTGCTCAAGCTGAAGGAGAACCTCTTCCTTGGCCGCGGCGTTCCATTCGAATTGAAATGGCGCATCATGCCGGTCGCCGGTTCGAACCAAAAAGTGCTGGACGCGGCCGAGGCGACTCGACAGCTCGTCGAACTTCGAGAACAGACCGGTCGCGAGCGGCGCGAGAAATCCGGAACTCTGACGAAACCACAGCGAGTTACATTCGCGAAAGCCCTACCCGCCTTGGTTGCCCTCGCGAGAAACTCGCCAATTGAAACGGTCCTCAATGCGGCCAGGCGGGACATTCTCTCCCAAGATCGGCGGGAGGATTCTGTCGCCTCGATGCGAGGTCGAGCGCTGGGGCGCGATGTTTCAAAAGCCAAACTTCGCTCAATCGACGGCGCCGATGTGAATATCAGCAACGGTCAAATCACGGTGTTGCATTTTTGGGAATACCGCGACAAACCGCTCAAGGAACCCTACGGCCAATCTGCCTACGTCGATTTTCTCTATCGAAACCGCAGCAAGAGCGACGTCGACATCTTTGGCGTCAATGTCGATACGCGACTCGGCATCGACGCCACGCGAGCTGCAGCCGTTCGCAGCGCCAAGCGGTTTCGCATGTTCATGAACCTCAGCTATCCGCTGCTGCTGGACGACGGGACCTTGCTTCGGCAGATCGGCGACCCTCGGTCGACCGGCGCACAGCTCCCACTCTATGTCGTTCTGGACAGCCAAGGAAGAGTCATCGAATATAAGGCCGGGCTCTACGAAGTTGATCGTCAAAAGGGGCTCAAACAACTCGATGCAACCATCACGAAGGCGCTGGGAAAGACCGAGTCAACTGAAGCACCTGGTCGATGAGCCGCCGGTTGGCGCCGATTCCGTCGCCGCCCCGAATCGTCGCCTCGCCCCGCCAATCAACGAACGCGCCGCCCGCCTCCTCTAAGATCGGGGCGATCGCCGCCGCATCCCAGACGTTCAGAGCTGGATCTACCATGATGTCCGCACGCCCGACTGCGACCAGCAAGTAACCGTAACAATCGCCCCAGGTTCGTGTCAGACGGACACGAGAATCGAGCTCGCGGTAGACTGCTTCCGCGCCTCGGTCCCCAAAGGAGCAAGTTTCCGTAGTCACGAACACGGCCTTGGAAAGCTCACTCGTGCCGCTGACTGCCGCTCGCTTCGCCTCGCCCCGCCCGCATTGCCGCCAAGCCCCGCTGCCGCGCATTGCATAGACTCGCTCGTCGAGCCCTGGGATTTCGATCACTCCAATCTCCGGCCGACCGTCGCGCTCGACTCCCACCAACGTGCCATACAACGGAACGCCCTGGATAAAAGACTTCGTCCCGTCTATGGGGTCCAAAATCCAGCGATAGTCTGAGCCGCCCTGATGCTCGCCATACTCTTCGCCAACGATGGAGTCTTGCGGGTACTTGGCTAGTATTTTTTCCCGCAAGTGAGTTTCCGAGTCGCGGTCCCCCGCCGTGACTGGCGAGTCATCGCCCTTTCGATCCACATGAAGCGACTCTGCCTGGAAGTGCTTGAGCGTGATTCGCCCAGCCTCGCGAGCCCAAGTCTGGGCGTCTTCATAGCGACTCTCAATCGTGTCTGGCATGGCCTAGTTCGCGATCCGCAGCAAAGGGGTTCAAACAGGACTTGGACTTTGGGCCAACGAGCCGCGAAACAGAACGGCGAGGCTATGGAAACGACGAACTGACACTGAGGCGAATCAGAGGTCAATTGGGCTGACTGAGGCCGCCGCTCGCATTCCCAGGCGTGTCTCCGTCACTCGCATCGTTGCTCTCTTCCGGCGGGCTTTCGTTGGAGCCCGAATCGGAATCCTTAATCGGAGACTCGGGAGCCTTGAGCAAGTGCGAAAAAGTTATCGCTTCCAATTGCCGCCGAGCCGTGTCGGTCACTTCTGAGAGGGCGGCCGAGAGGCGCATCCCAGCCTGCTCGCTAAACCCGTCGCCCAAGGCTTCGGGCTCGCCCATCGGTCCTTCAATCGCCTCAATGATATCCAGCAAGGAAACTTCATCCGGCGCCTTGATCAGAGTGTAACCGCCGTCGACGCCGCGAGAAGAACGCAAAATTCCGTGGGTCACCAAGTTGCGCAGTATCTGCAGTAGAAAGCGCTCCGGCATGTTGCCGTCCGCAGCCAACTGGCTACAAGGAATCGGCGCAGATGTTGAGCTTCGCGCCAGATGAAGCGTCGCCCTGACTGCGTATGCGACTGTCCTTGAAAGCTTCATAGTTGCGATCTACCGGAACGCCCAGACTAGCTCGGAGAGGAAATCCGTGCTCGCTGAACCACGTGTGATGCCAGCTGGTCGCAAATTGGCTTTGGAACAGGGGCAACCTAAGGATCCACCCAGAAGCAGCCGCTCATCAAACCACGACGCGCAAACGCCCTGATCTCGTTAACTTGCGCCGCGCTCAATGTATCAGAGTGAACTCGAAAGTCAATCAACGCAAGCTGGGAGCCTGGCGACAAGAAATTGGCCCGCCAACGCCTGGGGACGACTTGGGGCCTCAAGCCCCGCCCTCAGCCTTGGTCGACACCTGGGCATTCGCCTCGGCTCGCGGCTCCAGCACGAGCAGATGAAACATCAGCAGGCCAGCGCCAAACACAAGGCAACAGTCGGCAATGTTGTAGTTGGGCCAGACCAATTCCGGCCCCCAGCACATGAGAATCCAGTCTCGGACCCGGGTGACGCGCTGCCCAGGAAAACCAGGGACCGACCACAAACCAAGCCGGTCATAGAGGTTGCCGCCGATTCCGCCAAGTATGACGCCCAGGGCAATCGTGAGCACCTTGTCGCGCCAGGCAGCCCAGCAATACCAGTATGAAATCCCCAGGATCGCCGTGATCGAGAGCCCCGCAAAGAACCAAGTGTATCCTTGCCCCATGCCGAATAGAGCGCCGTTGTTGAGGGCGGTTTCGACGCCGAAA
Organism: uncultured Pirellulaceae bacterium; assembly: GCA_964635375.1. GTDB lineage: Bacteria > Planctomycetota > Planctomycetia > Pirellulales > Pirellulaceae > CAZMNY01. The sequence continues at coordinate 11,217 of CAZWOU010000161.1, forward strand.
TAGCCCTCCACGATCCAGAACACACCTTTTTGTCCCGGCATCCCTCGCCATTCGAAAACCACGTGCTTGGACCAGAGATCGAGCCCGCAACAGACTATGGCGATCAAGAAAAACGCCGCTATTCGCAGGGCCCGATTCGGTGCGCCCTTATTCGGCACACTTGACGCAATGTGAGGCGTAGAGGATGGCATTGAGACGCAATTTCGGGATGACGCGGCCGCATTCAACGCAGGAACCATAGTCCCCTTCTTCGATCCGCTCAAGTGCGGACTCGATCTTACCCAGGGTTTCCTCCTCGTTTTCCATCAACCCCAAGGTAAACTCCTGCTCGAAATTATCGCTTCCTACGTCCGCCATGTGAATCGGCATGCTCGACAGATCGCCATTCGCCTCGGATCGCTTGTTGAGCGCAGCGTTAGCAAGCGCAGAGACGTCGCCGCGGAGTCGCGCCCTCAAGGCGAGCAGTCGTTCTTTGTAAACTTTCATATCCGCTTTTTTCATCGCTTTTTCTCCATCCAACATGCAGCGTCGAGAGCCGGCAACCTCTCGATGGATGCCGCCTGGGCAACTTTGCCCTTGCCCGTTAGCGAGCATTGAGTACTCCCAAGCCCGTCCATTCTAGGAACGCAATGACAAGCTGTCAAACACTTCGAAAACCGACGTGACAACCAGCCAGAAACACTGTAACCTCTTTACTCAAACAACCTTGCAGCATTTCCGCCGCGGCGACCAATTGTGATTCCCCCGCGATAGGTTACGATCGCCTGCGTGGGTTGGTTCTCTGGTTTTGGAAGGGCCCCTGGACTGGCCGACAGACCAAAACGGTCGCCGCGGCGCTCTGGCGCGGCTTTATGAGTCTTGCAGTAAGTACGGAGGCATTCAGTGGTTACTCCACCGACACCGAACCCAAACCCCGGGAATTCAGCAACCTCGAGCCGGTCTGACGGCGCCTTCCAGCGGTGCATTTCGGTAAATTGCGGAGCCACGTACGGCATCGAGCAGATTCTTGTCGATTGCCCGGCCTGCGGGGATCTGGTCGATGTGGCCTATGACTGGAACCGACTCAACCCGCCTCGCGACCTCAGAGACCTTGAGGCCCAATGGAGTCGCCGCAACGACCCGTTGGCGTTCAGCGGCGTTTGGCGATTCCACCAGCTGTTGCCTTTCGTCGCCCCCCGACAAGTCGTCACCGTTGGCGAAGGCCAAACGCTCCTCCAATCCGCGGATCAAGTCGGTCAGTACGTTGGGCTTCGGCCGAATTGCCTGCATTTGCAATACGAGGGCATGAATCCGTCCGGTAGCTTCAAAGACAATGGCATGACCGCTGCATTCACCCACGCCAAGATGGTGGGGGCCGAGCGAGCCGCTTGCGCGTCAACGGGCAACACCAGCGCTTCATTGGCCCTCTACTGCTCTTACACGCAGCGCATGAAGGCAGTCATCTTCGTGGGTTCGGGCAAGATAGCCTACGGCAAGCTGAGCCAAGCACTGGACTACGGCGCTCTGACCGTCCAGATTGCCGGCGACTTCGACGACGCGATGATGCGAGTCAAAGAGGTCTCGCAGGAACTGGGCATTTACCTGGTCAACAGCATCAATCCGTTTCGGCTCGAAGGGCAGAAATCGATCATGTACCGGGTGCTCGAAGCGCTTCGCTGGGAGATTCCGGATTGGATCGTCGTGCCAGGGGGCAACCTGGGCAATTCTAGCTCGTTCGGCAAAGCGTTCGCCGAACTTCACTATCTTGGCCTGATCGACCGAATTCCACGTCTGGCAGTGATAAACGCAGCCGGCGCCGACACGCTCTACGAACTCTACGAACGGCGAGGAGTTCGCTGGAATGGCGGCCAAGTCGACATGGCGCCGATCGATGCCTACTATGCCGAATTGGATGCCACTGACCGCAAGGCATCCACCATCGCCAGCGCTATTGAGATCAACCGCCCGGTCAATCTACGCAAATGCCTTCGCGCTCTCGAAACTTGCGACGGTGTCGTGCGGCAAGTGTCGGATCAAGAGATCCTCGACGCCAAAGCCAAAGTTGGGTCCGGCGGAATCGGCTGCGAACCGGCCAGCGCGGCCAGTGTGGCCGGGGCCAAGCTGTTGAGAAAAGAGGGCGTTATCGGAGCCGACCAGCGAGTCGTCTGCGTGTTGACCGGACATCAACTCAAGGACCCAACTGCAACGGTTGCTTACCACACAACGGACCAGAAGAAATTCAACGAGGTCCTGGGAGCGCGCGGCGTGCGACGAGCCTCGTTTGCCAACCGGGCGGTTGCAGTCCCCAACGATCTGGGCGAGATTACCAAGGCGATACAACTCTATAGCTAGCTCTAGCGGGACATACTGATGAACGCGACAACTATCGCCATACACGGCGCGGCTGGACGAATGGGGCAACGCTTGGTCGCGCTCTCCGCCGCGGACGAATCATTACAATTGGTCGCCGCTTTAGAGCACGCCGAGCATCCGATGCTCGGGCAAGACGCTGGCCTGCTGGCGGGCGTCGGCGAACTGGGCGTACCACTCTCGAATGGACTGGGTGACGGCGCGCAAGTCGTGATCGATTTTTCCACGCCAGCATCGGCAGGCGCCATCACGGCCTCCTGCCGCCAACATGGCTCGGCCCTCGTGATGGCCACCACGGGACTCTCTGAAGCTCAGCAAGATCGGCTCCGTTCGGCGAGCGAGTCTATCCCTATCGTGTGGGCGCCGAATATGAGTTTAGCTGTCAACTTGACCATGAATCTCGTCAAGGCCGCCGCGGCGACTCTGAAGGACTTGGCGAGCGGGGTCGATGCGGAAGTGATCGATCGGCATCACCGCTTCAAGGAGGATTCTCCGAGCGGCACTGCCTTGAAGTTCGGGCAGATTATCGCAGACGAGATGGGTCTTGAGCAACACACTCACGGTCGCCAGGGGATACTTGGCCAGCGCCCCCGAAACGAGATCGGCTACCACGCCTTGCGAGTCGGCGACAACCCCGGCGAACACACCATCGTGTTTGGCATGCTAGGCGAGACCATTGAATTGACGGTCCGTGCAACGAATCGCGATTGCTACGCCCAAGGGGCGCTCGAGGCAGCCAAGTTCGTCGCTGGCAAGACGCCCGGCATCTATTCGATGAACGACGTGTTGGGACTCGAATGATGGCGAAGTGCGACGAGGGTTATCTATGCGAGATCTGTGGCAGTGAAGTCTCATCAATCACTGATAGCGACTTGTACCTTCGCTTTGTCATTGGACTGCTCGACCCAGAATCGCTGCACACCTCGCCCGAGCGTCATTTGCGCTGCAACCCGCAACTGAGCCAGTTCATCCGCGACCCACGATGGGAAGAGATTGTAGTCGAGGGCGCTTTTGGCCGTAGTCAACTCGATCCCGAGTTTGTTAGAGAGCGAGAGGCGTTGGTCACGCGCGGCTATCGACGGCTTCAAGAAATCGCCGACCAGTTGACGAGACAAGAACTTCCTATTCTCGAGTACCCGCTAGCGGAAATCCGCGTTGCGAGCGGTCGGAAGTAAGGTTCGCATTGGGCTGCCGCTCAGCCGCTATTCCGCTCGATGTCCATCCTGGAATCGCCTGCGACATGAGTCGCTCGGAGTCCCCAACCCAGCGTAGTTCTTTCCGCTCGGGGAGATTCTCCGGGAGCTTTACATTTTTAGCCAGCCCAGTCCGGCGCAGTAGCGAGATCGTCCACCAACCGGGATCATACTGTCCCGGTTCGAGCCCCAATCTGGCCGATTCGGGAAATGCATGGTGGTTGTTGTGCCAGGCTTCGCCCATTGTGATCAGGCCCAAGCCGGGAACATTTCGGCCTTGCACCGCGGCGCCCTCGACGATCCATGTTTTCGCCCCCGTGTTGTGGGCGAAGTAACCAACAAGCCAGTGCCCCGTAAGCGACACGGTAACTCGCACACATATCCCCCAGACAACCCACGCCGCGCCGCCGAGAAAGTACAAACTGAACGCCAGCGGTAATTGTTGCAACATCCAGGTTTTGTCAAGCACTCGATAGAGGACCGGATCGGTGATCGGTTCATCGGGCCTGAATTCCGGTGGATGGTCGAGCTTCAGCTCGCAGTGCATTTGCCAGAACCAGTCCAGCCAGATTCGAGATTGGTGAATATAGAACGAATGGCATTGCGGATGTCGCTGCGCCCAATCGCGAATGTCATGCATGTAAACGATGCGTCTTGGGCCCCCCATCCCAACCAGCACGCCCAGGTAGACGAAACAGAATTCCAGCCACTGCGGACATTCAAAGCTGCGGTGGATCAGTAGCCGGTGGAACCCAATCGAATGACCAAGGCAAAGCGTGACAATGGTCAACACGCAGGCGACGGCAGCCGCGTCCCAGGTAAACGTCCAGACCCCGCCCACCAAGGCAACCGCCGCCATCCCGGTGAACCAGAGGGATTTCATCGGTGACCAGACGGGGGTCCCCAGTGAAGGACTCGTTACCTGACTTGGACAGTGCATTCGATGAACGCCGCGCATAGCTGATACCACGGTCTTGAATGAGAGAATTGCTTCATCACCAAAGACACAACCGCAGAACAAACTAATCCGCAACAGCCTTTTTTTGAGAATGGACGGCCACCGCTGCCAGTCAACGCGCTGCCAGTTCACCTCGTACACGCGTCCGCCGCGCTACTGTGGTACCGTCCTTCAAGATTGCAGCAAGAATCTGCTCGGCAAGAATCCGCTCTGACGTCGCTTGTTCAACACGACATCCGGAGGCCCGAAGGGTCGTCTGTATGTGAGCCCGGGGTAGAGCTTCCCGCGGCGTTCGCCGCGAAGCGCCGCCCTGGGTGGAACCCGCCACAAACCGCCGCATTGGAACCCGCCACAAACCGCCGCATTGGAACCCGCCACAAACCGCCGCATTGGAACCCGCCACAAACCGCCGCATTGGGAA
>CAZWOU010000162.1:0-7007 GCA_964635375.1 uncultured Pirellulaceae bacterium
GTCCGTACGCTTGGACTCCCATGAACGAGGCTTGACCGGAGGCCCCCGAACCGCTCGGGTCTCCTAGTCCCTGAAGTGGGCGTTCCCCGCTGGCGCCGAGGTTCATGATCGACGGCGAATCGACCGTCAGTTGCTCGACTTCGCCAAGGGGCTGCTCGACCAGCGTCAACTCGGTCTCGTCGAGGATCGGCTCAGCCTCGGCCGAGACCGCTTCGTCCAACTCCGAGTCGAACTCGGACGAGTCGAGCACCTCTGCTGGCAATTCGCCGATCTTGACGATCTCGCCGGGCAGGTTGTTTGCTGGACCAGCAGACAGCGTGAACAGTCCCATCGCCACGACCAGCAGGCAATGAACCAGCAGCGAAACGACCAACGACAATCTGTTCCGCTGAAAACGCCCAACCGGAGCCCCACCTGGAGACTCGTCCGACTCGCGGTTCAGTGAGTCGGGCGAGACATCGGCCTCGACAACTTCGTCTGCAGACCGCGACCGCGTCCGGGCAAGCCGACTCAAGGCGAATGGGTGTAGGCTCTTCAACCTCATAGGCACGATTCGCCTCGTCAACTTGTTCGGATCAATTCCTTAAAACTCGGGGATCTTCTCACCATCCTGCCGATTGCCAAGAAGTTCGAACAGGCGAGCATTAATGTCGTAATCGATCGAACGAACTGAACCGTCGCCGAGGCAGAAATTGGCGGCGCTTGGGTGGGCCGAGCCAAAGTCAAAACCACAACTGCGGTAACAGCCTGTATTGGCGTCGTGGCCATATTGATATCCTCGGTTCGCGTCGATTCCTGTTGAGCGCATCGTGTCCGGGTCCCAGCCATCGGCCCATCCCTTGTCGTCGTGCCAGTCGCCGAACGTGTAGCGGGACGGCCGCAGTCGCTTTTCACCGATCAACAATGTGTTGCTCGAACCGTCGCGGATGTCCGCAAAACGGACCGGTTTGGTCGAGTTGGCCGGTCGGCCCGTCTTGCCTGCAATACTGATGTAACGCCAATTCGTGCGGACGATGATGCCGTTGTAGGTGCGATTCATCGGCACGTTCCAGATTTCGCCCCGCCAGAAATCACCCGACGTGACGCCAGCGTAGTCCATCAGCGTGCGGTGAAATTGACGTCGAATGTGAGATCGAGAGGGGCAGAAGTAGCCTTGAATGACAGATCTTTCAATTTCTCCGTTGACGTCGAGATCGTAGATGACTCGCTCTTCGAAGAACGGCAGAATCTGAAAGGCCCAACTCAAACCTTGCTTGTCCTCGCCCCAGGGCGTTCCGTGGTCGCTATGGTCTTCAATTAACGGCCATGGCTTGGTTCCGCCTGTCGGGAACACACCCTTGGAATCGACGTGGTTGTGCAGCGCGATTCCAATCTGTTTGAGGTTGTTGACGCACTGGGTTCGCCTGGCTGCTTCTCGGGCGGCTTGAACTGCGGGTAGCAGCAAGGCGACGAGAATTCCGATAATGGCGATCACCACCAACAGTTCCACCAGTGTGAAACCACGCGGTTTCCTTAACCTTCCGATGTCGACTTGCAGTCTTGACGTGCGCATCTCTTGTTCTCCCGTCTAACTATCGTATTGATGTATTCCGCGTGATCGAATAGATGTATTGCCGCATGACCAGGATTCTGGCCTGAGATGGTTAGGGCGAGTTTGGTACGAGTTGTTTGAAGCGGGCCTCGTCGACTTCTTCAATCATGCCGAGTGAGGTGGCGATGAACCGTTTTCCACCGACTCCCTCCTGCTCATAGGCGATCACCGGTCCAGCATCCCCACCGGTACCGTCGGGGATCCCACCGCCCGCACCGTAGATGACGACGTAAGGCTTCTTGTCGCGGGAGGAAATGAAAATGCTTGAGGGGTCCGTGATCCCGAAGGAGGAGAGCGCTTCGCTGTTCAACGATTCCACATACTTCTTGAACTCGGCTTCGCTGGCCGGTCCTTGTCCTTGGTGTTCCCCGGTGTACTGCCCATAGAAGATGGCCAGCGGCTTGAGATTTGATTCTTCCGTGGATTGGCCCTCATCATGGGCGCTGCACCCCAGCAACAGGACGCACCCCAGCGCCAAGTAGAAAGATGCCCCCCAGCACGAGGCCTGCAAGTTGTTTCCGCGTAGCCATGCGTGCATCATTTTCCTCGGCGAGAAACAGAAGCTTTTTTGTAGGAATGTCTTGGGATTTCAGTCCATCTGTACGATAGTACGAAATCGCGCAAGGTGCAAGCGATACGCCGTTTAGGTCCCCCTCGGATCGGCGCTCGGAACTCATCCTGGCAACTCTGCTCAAACTGCAGACGAGCCGCATTGCGTGGTGTAACATCGCCGCGGGCAACTGTTATTTCCAACTGTTTGAAAGCTCAGATCAATGAAACGACTTGGATCCGTCTGCCTTGGTCTCTCCATCGCGCTGGCGAGCCTGGCAGTTTTCGCCGAAGAGGACTATCAGGTTGACCGCGACTCGGTCGCCCAGTCCGGCGTGCCCAAGGGTGAGATCGTGGGGCCGCTTCCTTGGAAGAGCAAGATATTCCCCGGCACGCATCGCGAGTATGCGGTCTATGTGCCAGCTCAGTACGATCCGAAGAAGCCGGCTTGCGTGCTGGTGATTCAAGATGGGCTGAGAAAGGCGTTGGGATGGAAGATTCCCACGGTGCTGGACAACTTGATCCACAAGAAGGAGATGCCCGTCACCATCGGCATCTTCATCAGCCCCGGAGTCGTCCCGGCCCCCAACAAGAACGCTCAGCCTCGTTTCAACCGCAGCTTTGAGTACGACTCGTTGGGCGACCGTTACGCCCGCTTTCTAACGGATGAGATGTTGCCCGAAGTCGGCAAGAAATACAACTTGAGCGACGACCCGAACGATCGCGCGATCGCCGGATCGAGTTCGGGGGGGGATTTGCGCTTTCACGGTCGCCTGGGAGCGGCCCCACGTCTTTCGGCGAGTGCTCAGCACAGTCGGCACGTTTGTCAGCCTGCGAGGCGGAAACGAATACCCGGCGCTGGTGCGGAAATACGAAGCCAAGCCGATTCGCGTATTTCTCCAGGACGGCAGCGACGACCTGAACTTGTACGGCGGAAGTTGGTGGATCGCCAATCAACAGATGCTCTCGGCCTTGCAGTTCTCCGGATACGACGTGAAGCACGTTTGGGGCGAGGGCGGCCACAACAGCAAGCACTCGACATCGATCATGCCGAGCGCGATGCGTTGGCTGTGGCGTGACTATCCCAATCCCATCGAGCCTGGCGTCGCGCCCAACCGCCGCACCGATATCCTGATTCCCGGCGAGGGCTGGCAACTTGTCAGCGAGGGGCACAAGTTCACCGAAGGACCTGCAGTCAACGCCCAAGGCGAGGTCTTCTTTAGCGACATTCCCAACGGTCGTATCCACAAGGTCGATTTGGACGGAAACGTATCGGTGTTTGCGGAAAACAGCCCGGGAGTGAACGGCCTGATGTTCGGCGCCGATGGCAAACTATACGCCTGCCAGAACGGCAACCAGAAACTGGTTCGGTACGACCGGGACGCCAAGCGGGAAACGATTGTCGATTCCGCCCCTGCCAACGATGTCGTGACCTTGCCGATTGGGAGCTACTACACCGATCCAAAAAACAAGAAGGTGTGGTTCGTCAGCCCACAGGGCGAACGCAAGTTAGTGGACGAGGGAATCGCATTTCCCAACGGCGTGATTGCCTCTGCCGATCAATCGCTGTTGTTCGTTTCCGACACTCAAGGCCGATTTATCTATTCGTTTCAGATTCAGGCTGACGGTTCGCTCAATCACAAGCAACGATACGGCCACCTGCACATGCTTGACGACGCTCGGGACAGCGGGGCTGATGGAATGACCGTCGACACGGAAGGACGCCTCTATCTCACCACGCGGGCCGGGCTCCAGGTCTTCGATCAACTCGGGCGCTGCCACATCATTCTCTCCAAGCCGCAAGTCGCTTGGCTCTCCAACGTGGTCTTCGGCGGCCCCAAACTCGACACGCTATACGTGACTTGCGGCGACAGAGTGTACCGCCGCAAGGTCAAAGCGAAGGGCGTCATACCCTGGCAAGCGCCCGTCAAGCCGCCGCGTCCGCGGCTCTAGGTCGCGGCCAGTCATGAAAGTCGCCAAGCGGTGTTGCCGGTACTCTCGATAGTGGGCGATGTCTCACCTTCTTCGACTGAATCTCTTCCTCTAACCTTCTTCGCGAAACAGTGCGTAAATCTCGAACCCCAAGCTCATCAAGGTTTGCAAGTTCTCGGGGTCGGCCCGCTTGCCGCCATAGAAGACCGCTAGCTGCGGGCCTCGGCCCTCAATCGAGATCGTCGTGTGTCCTTCGAGGAACGTCAGGCGTTCGGCGGTGAAGAACTCTCGAATCGCCGTTTCGTCTGGACCTCGCAAGAGAAACTTGGCGGAGAAATTGGGGTATTCGTCGAAATCGATATCCTGCATTCCGAGGAAGTTGCCGATGCGGTGGAAGAAATGTTCCGGCCCCAACATGAAGACAGGCGATTTGAGGTCTTGGGCTTTGATGTAGACGACCGATTGGCGATGTGTCTGCGAGTTCTTTCCGCCGCCGACCGTGTACCGGTAGTCGAAGAGTCCGAGATCGACGCCGTCCGCTTCGCCATGAATCATGTTGGAAATCGTCCGCCCTCTTCCCTTCGAGAAAAGCTCGAAGTCCGAGAGTTCAGTCAGCAGCGCAGGGTCGCCTTTCTCGAAGTAAGGCAAGCCCATCGTCGAGGCGATTTGACCGATCTTCTCTCGACGCTTCTTCTCGTTCAGGTGATGGACAATCACAAAGACGAGAGCGATCCCAATGAATCCGGCGATCAAAAAGAAGGGCAGTAGTTCCATAATGGTCAGCCGCTATCTGTGTAGTTGGCAAGGAAACTCAATAAGAGCGGAAGCCCATTCTCCCCTCTTGACTGCAAGCACTCAACACTCCACCCTCAATTGCCTGTTTCTCAATCCTCCACTATCCGTTGATTGGCTGGAAGACGATGTCCGTTTCAGAATTCATGGAGAAGCACTTTCGGCATTTTAACGCCCGCGAGACGTTGGAGGCCGCGCAGGCTTATCGACGGCATATCGATGGCGGCGGGCGGATGCTGCTCGCCATGGCGGGAGCGATGAGCACCGCGGAAATTGGTGTCTCTATGGCCGAGATGATACGGGCGGACAAGGTGCATGCGATCTGCTGTACAGCGGCTAACTTGGAGGAGGATGTCTTCAATTTGCTGGCCCACGATGAATACCGCATGGCGCCCAACTATCGCGACTTGAGCCCCGCCGATGAGTTGGCTCTGCGCGACCAGGGGTTCAATCGGGTGACCGACACCTGTATCCCCGAAACCGTGATTCGCCACCTCGAACACCACATGGTCGCCCTCTGGAAGCGAGCCTGCAGCGAGGGCCAGTCGTTTTTCCCCTACGAGTATTTCTATCGCTTGTTTGCCGATGGAGTGCTGGACGAGCACATGCAGGCGCCTCGCGAGGAATCGTGGGTGCTTGCCGCCTATGAGAAACAGATTCCGGTTTATTCACCTGGTTTCGAAGACTGCACCCTGGGCAACATCTTCGCCGCTCGCGTTATCGAAGGCGTCGTCGCGGACCACACGCCAGTCAAACACGGCACTGCTCAAATGGAGCACTTGGTCCAGTGGTACTTAGACAACGACAGTCAGGCGCCGATCGGGTTCTTCCAGATCGGAGGAGGAATCGCCGGGGACTTTGCGATTTGCGCCATCCCCCTGATCCTCCAAGATCTGCGCCGCGAATGCCGATTCTGGCAATACTTCGCGCAGATATCCGACTCGACGACGTCCTACGGCTCGTACTCGGGCGCCGCCCCAAATGAAAAGATCACTTGGTTCAAGCTCGACGTCGACGCCCCCAAATTCATGATCAACTCGGATGCCTCGATCGTCGCCCCGCTTATCTTTTCGTACGTCTTGGACGCCGGGCCACAAGGTTGACGTCGGACTCTTCAACCAGCGTGATCTAGCGAATGTTCATGTCGCAGCTGAGCCCGCCCGCGGCCGGGACATAGCAATGCTGCGTGTAGTCCATCACCATCCGGTGGGCGCTGAATCGCCAGGCGAGCGTGCCGATCGAGTTCATCATCATTTTGATCCACTCACGGGGCAACCCGTCCGCGTCGCGGTCGTAAAAGGTCGAGATGACCTCTTGCTCCAGCGTTTCAAACAGCGATTTTCCGTCGCGTTCGTCGGTGATCTTGTCGTCCACGTGGCTCTTGCCGTTGCCGATCGCGAAGCCGTTTTGGCCGTTGTAAGCCTCCGCCCACCAGCCATCCAGGACCGAGCAGTTGAGCCCGCCGTTGAGCACCACTTTCTGGCCACTCGTTCCGGACGCTTCCAGGGGTCGACGCGGATTGTTCAGCCAGACATCGACGCCTTGGATCAAGTGGCGACAGACGTTGATGTCGTAGTCTTCCACATACACGATGCTCTGAGCGAAACGCGGATCGTCCCGCAGATTGGCGATAGTCTGGATGAACTTCTTGCCGGGATTATCTTTGGGGTGAGCCTTGCCGGCAAAAATGAACTGCACCGGCCGGTCAAGGTCGTTGCACAACTCGGCCAAGCGGTCGGCCTGACTAAGGAACAAATTGGCTCGCTTATAGGTCGCAAAACGACGGCCAAAACCAATCGTCAGGATGTTCGGATTCAGGACGTTGCGAGCCGCCTCAACGGTCGCATCACTCTCTCCACGGCGACGGCACTGGCGACTGATGCGACGACGCACAAACGAGATCAGCAGGTTCTTGAGCGTGTTGTGGGTTTCCCAAAGCTCGCCCGGATCGACGTCGTAGATCGATTGCCAAGTTTTCGAATCGCCGTGTTTGCGAATCCATCCCTGCTCGAAATGGCGGTCGTACAATTGAGACATCTGATGGGCCAGCCAACTCGGAACATGCACGCCGTTGGTAATGTGTCCGATTGGGATCTCCTCCTCGACTCGCCAAGGCCACAGGTGGGCCCACATTCGTCGAGAA
>CAZWOU010000162.1:7017-16129 GCA_964635375.1 uncultured Pirellulaceae bacterium
TGACCGCGTTGGCTCGGCGAGAAAGCTTCAGCCCCAACACCGTCATGCAGAACGACTCGTCGTTGTTTTGCGGCTCCACACGCCCCAGGCCCAAAAGCTGATCGTAGGAGATGCCCAACTGGTCGCGGAGGGGACCAATGTGCTCTTCCACCAGTTCGCCATCGAACCGATCATGGCCAGCCGGGACCGGCGTGTGGGTGGTGAACACCGTCTGTTGAGCCACTTCGCGGAGGGCGTCGTCAAACGTCAAGCCGTCGTCGTGCATTCTCTCTCGGACGACTTCCAGCGGACCAAAGGCGCTGTGGCCCTCGTTCAGGTGGTAGACACCGGGCCGAATGTCGAGCGCCCGTAAGGCCTTGACGCCGCCAATGCCCAGCACGAGTTCCTGACGGACCCGAGTCCGTTCGTCACCGCCATAGAGACGCGACGTCAGTTCTCGGTCCTGCGGGCTGTTGCCCTCCACGTCGCAGTCGAGCAAGTAGAGACGGACACGACCCACATTCAACCGCCAGACCTTGGCGAACAACGAGCCCTCGCGAGTCTCAATCTCCACCGTGATCGGGTCGCCGTTCACGTCTCGCGCCGGTTGTAGCGGCAGGTTCTCCACCTTTGTGTCCATATACTCTTCGAGCTGCCAGCCGTTCTCATCTAAGTGCTGCTTGAAATAACCCTGGTCATAAAACAGGCCGATGCCGACGAGCGGCACGCCCAGCCCGCTCGCTGCCTTGACGTGATCGCCCGACAACACACCGAGTCCGCCCGAATAGATCTGAACCGACTCGTGCATTCCGAATTCGGCCGAAAAATAACAAACCGGGGCGGCGCCCAGTACGCCAGCATTTGTTGAGGCCCATGTTTGGTTTGTACTTAGGTACTCTTTCAGACGCCGATGTGCATGGTTGATCCGGCTGAAGAGAACCAACTCGGCGGCCCGCGACGCCAGACGTTCCGGAGTAAACTCGCTGAGCAAGGCGATTGGGTTGTGGTCCAACTGCCGCCAGCGGATGGGGTCGAGGTCGCGGAAGAGGTTAATCACGTCCGGATGCCAAGCCCACCAGAGGTTGTTAGCTAACGCCAAGCACTTTTCGTAAAGCGCCTCGGCCGATTGCTCCGAGGTGGCGCGAGCTTGAGTTTTGGGTTTCCGGTGAATGTCCATGCGAGTCATTGCTGGTCCTTAAGATTGTCCCGAAATCGCTGCTCGAAATTCGTCAAAAGCCTATGGCTGGATAGGAGTTTCGTACCGTGACGACATGAAGAATGTCAAGACCAAAGAGGTTCTTTGGCCTTTTGACGCGCCCCTGGCGGCCCGCTAATCCGCGCTGGCCCTCTCACTTTCTCGCTCCGGTTCCCCCCAACCCGCGAGGTCCCGCCCGACTGGTTCGCCGGAAGTGGAACCGCCACCGACTTCGCTTAGGTCAGGCAGAGTCGCCGCACCAACGCCTAAGGGCGTCTCGTTTAACTTAATGGTCTTGGGCTCGCTCGTCCCTGCCGGCCTGAATCCGGAGAATTCGCCCTGGGGCGGGTGGGGCTCAGCCGTCGGCGATCGTAGAATTGACTCTCAAAGTGGAGATTGAGACGTGCTAGCCCTGTGGACTCCCGATGACCCTCTGCTGCTCCAAAGGTCTCCTGAGCAGTCGAGGCTCCGCGGCGAGGCAGGCGTGTAATCAGCGGTTCGTTGCCCGTGAGTTGGGGCCAAGGCTGGTCCCGCGGTGAGGCATTCTCGGGGCCAACCAGGTCCTGTCCGCGGCGTGTTTGACGACCACGTCTCTCATCACCAGGAGAGCCAGGAAGGCCAAATTGTGCGAATTCGCTGGTATCGAATCTTGATTTGCAAGGAGTTGGCGTGGGCCGCGAACGCATTGAACTGACTTGGCACGACCAGGCTGTCAGCCAGGAGCAGAGAGAAGGCCGCAATGGTCACCGTGGCTGCGTTGTTTGGTTCACGGGGCTGAGTGGGTGCGGAAAAAGCACCGTTGCGAACGTGGTTGATCAGAAGCTGTTCGACCTCTCGCTGCACTCATTTCTTCTCGACGGGGACAACGTGCGACAGGGTCTCAACGCCGCTCCCAATCAGTTGGAGTCGTTGCACGGCGCCGAGTTTGCCAATCGCTTTGGGCTGGGGTTCTCGGATCTAGATCGCGCGGAGAACATCCGCCGAGTCGGCGCAGTGGCCCAGCTATTCGCCTCGGCCGGGCTGATTACCCTGGCTGCCTTTGTCAGCCCGTTCCGCCGGGATCGAGATGCCGTGCGGGCTATGCTTGAAGCTGCAGGCGAAGGGCGGTTCATTGAGGTCTTCGTCGATACTCCACTCGATGTCTGTGAGCAGCGAGATCCAAAAGGACTCTACAAGAAAGCGCGAGCCGGCGAGATTAGGGATTTTACCGGCATCGATTCGCCCTTTGAGCCGCCGCTGCAACCCGAACTCGTCTTGGCGGGCGCGGAACGCACACCGGAGCAACTGGCCGAGCAAGTCATCGACTACCTCGCGTCCAGGGGGTTCATTGGCAAGCGTGAGCGACCGTCGACCTGAGACTTGGCGATGTGCCCAACGCGTCGACAACCCAGCCACTTGTTCGCACTCGGCTTCGTCATGAATCGGGCGAAGCACAGCCAGTCTCGCGATGTGCTATTTCGCTCGCCTCGGATTTGAACCACACCGAGGGGGCGACGTAATGACAGTGGCAAGGGGCTTGATTAGAGGCGGCAGCATACGGCCGTCTGCTAGCACAACCGAGTGCCAGGTCCTTGACATTTTTCGCCCAAGAGAACTAGATTGTATGCGGTAACGAGCTGTGGTCTATCGACAGCCGGCTCATTCAAGGATGGAACAGGATGCCAAACTCATTCGTCCACGAGGTCGAACACCGCGCCCAGCGGGCGCTGTCTTTGAGCCCTATCCACGCAATCAAAGTGCTGCATGTGGAACAAGTGGATGACGCTCTACTTATCTCCGGGCGCGTCAGTACTTTCTATTTCAAGCAAATGGCTCAGGAACTGGTCCGAGCCGTCGCGCAGGATGTTCAAGTCGTCAATCAGATCGAGGTCGATTGATCGGCTCCGCGCGTCAATGTCTGTCAGGCAGCCTTGTTTGTGCGGTTCGACTTGTCGGATTCATGCGACTCGGGACGCGGCAATCCGTGTTGCTTTTCCCACAGTCGAGCCTGCTTGACGAAGGTGTTGAAGAATGCAGTGAGCATGCAGACTTGGAGACCGACGAAGCCGTCAAGAAAACCTCGCCTCAGGATGTACATCTGAAAGAACCGGAGAAACGGTCTGGCCAGCAAGCTGAACCGCGAAGCGCGTTTTCCCTGGGCCCACAATTCGTCCGCGCCAAGCCGCGTGTACTTGACCCATTTGCTGAAGTATTGGTCGTAACTCCAAATGCTGTAATGAAGGATCTTGGCGTTCAACCTGCCAGCCCTTTGCCGGTCGATATCAATTTCCTCATGCACGCGTCTCATTGAGTATCGGCAACGGTCGCGCCGGAAGAGACGGAGAGCGGCTGAGTTGTAACCGGCGTACCGTAGCTCGTACCCCAAGAAGAAGGAGCGGAATCGAATCCAGTACCCGTCGATATCCTCGGGCGACGTGGCGATCGTCTCGCGAATTTCCTTGGCCAGTGATTCCGAAACACGCTCATCCGCGTCGAGGATCAACACCCACGAGTGGCTCGCCTGGGGGATCGCCCAATTCTTGAACGTAGCGTAGTCAGTCCACTCGCCCTCGATCAGCCGGCAGACGCCTGCAGATTTGTAGGAAAGGTCCTGGGCGATTTGCAGCGTGCCATCGGTCGAGCCTGAGTCGGAAATAATGATCTCATCGGCGATTTCGCGGACGGATGCAACGCACGCGCGCAGATTAATCCGCTCGTTGCGACAGGGGACGATGACCGACAGCTTGGCTGTCATTCTGGATTCCTTTGCAAAATCGATGGGACTTATAGCGAATTTGCCCAAACCATAACAGCGAGATACTCTCATCGTCGACTGCGGGCATCCGGTTCGCCAGACGACGTAGTTTGCCCCGGTTGCTTGCCAAACACGGCAGACTTCTGCCAGTCCCCACAATTGCCAGCACCGCTACGGCAGCAACCTGCTCGAATTGGCTAACTGGCAAAGTCGCTTCGGCGCCATGACGTCAACCGGCACAGGTTGTCGACATCGGTTAATCGGTCGCGTCGATCGGCTGGATAGAATTCAAAATGGAATCGAGTTTTGCGACCAAGTTGGCTTCGCCGGCAAGGAAGTGCAGGCCGATCATCAAGGCCCAGAGTGGGCGGTTACCTATGGAGTCAACGCCGATTTTGACCAGGTCCTTGTGAGTGCAGAGGAGGCAATTGAGCGACAGGGATTCGGTCCAGTCGGCCAACGCGTCGATATCGTCGCGCGAGTAGGCCTGATGGTCCGCGAAGGCTCGGAACGCGATGTCGCTCGCCAGGCAGCCTTCGACCGTGTTACGGAACGCGAGCGGGTTGCCAATTCCGCAGAAGGCTCCGGTCTTGCTCGAATTCAGCATGTCGATCGGAGCGACTTGTCCGCTGGCGTTCTTCAACTGAAGAGGTCGGTGGGCACATTCGGCCCAAACGGCGCCCGGCGCCAGTCGACTGATTTCTTGTTTCAGCTGCCGGCGCCTATTCTCATCCACTTGATCAGCTCGGGAGAGCACCACCACGTCGGCTCGGCGGAGCCCAATGAGCGGTTCGCGAAGCAATCCTCGCGGCAGCACGTGGCCGTGGCCGAACGGCGTCAGGGCGTCGATCAGGACGATGTCGAGGTCGCGATGAATACGGCGGTGTTGAAAGGCGTCGTCGAGCAGCAATAGTTGCGAATCCAACTCGTCAATCGCCGTTCGGGCGGCTTCCACTCGGTTGGGATTCTGTAAGTGCGGCACATCGGGCAGTCTCTCTTCAAGCTCCATTGCCTCGTCGTTGCGGCTGCCTTGCTCGGCCCCGTAACCTCTGCTGATCAAGGCGACTCGAACTTGGCTCGCTCGGAACCACTTGGCGATCCACTCGACCATCGGAGTCTTGCCGGTCCCCCCGGTCGTAATATTGCCCACGCTGATGACTGGCCGG
This sequence comes from uncultured Pirellulaceae bacterium, assembly GCA_964635375.1. GTDB lineage: Bacteria > Planctomycetota > Planctomycetia > Pirellulales > Pirellulaceae > CAZMNY01. Next base: position 12,092 of record CAZWOU010000162.1, read on the forward strand.
TCGACACGTTCGCTCAGCCTCGCCTTCGAGTCGAAGCGGCGGTTTCTCAACCGGGTTGCCAGGGCGTAGAGCCACGACGCGGGCAGCAGCAACATGCGGATCGTCCAGGCCCCAGGGCCTCGCCGCCGGCCGCTCAGGAGTTCATCCAGCTGTTGGGGGTTGAGTTGCAATGTTGTCGCCGATCTCGCGGTCCAATTCTTTACGAACACAGGCAGATCCGATGTGGTCGAACCATCCGACGGAATGTGGTCGATACAATGTGATAGCCGCATTGTGACTCACCGGCAATCACCGTAGGCTGAGGCGTGCAGCGTCCTCTGCTGGATCCGCGACAGATTTCCGAAAGACGATTTTTGATGAGTTCCGAGCAAGTTGATGTGGTTTGGTTGCATCCTGAAGACAATATTTGCGTGGCGGTTCGGGATTTGCAGCGTGGCGACTGCGTGCGAGTTGGCGATGCGGAGATGAAGCTTGTCTGCGCGATCGCGATGGGGCACAAGATCGCGATCCGAGCTGTCGAGAAGGGACAGCCGATCCAGAAATACGGTCAGGTGATTGGGGTCGCGTCGGCGCCGATCGAGCAGGGTGAGCACGTCCATTCTCACAACTTAGTTAGCGGCGAGTCTGCACGCGATTACGCCCCCTGCAGTGAGATCCCCGAAGCTCCCCCGTCACGGGGCGACCGCACATTCGACGGATATCGTCGCGCCGACGGCAAAGCGGGAACGCGTAACTACGTGGCTGTGATCTCGACCGTCAACTGCTCAGCTTCGGTTGCTCGGTACGTCGCTCGACGGTTCGACGAATCTGTGTTGGCCGACTACCCAAACATCGACGGCGTGGTCGCCTTGCGGCACGAGAGCGGCTGCGCGATGGAATACGGCGGGCTCAAGCACACAATGTTGAATCGCGTGATGGGCGGTTTCGCCAGGCACCCCAACATCGGCGCCTATCTGCTGATTGGACTGGGTTGCGAGCAGGGGGAGATGGGCTACTTGGTCGAGCAGGAGCGGCTGGTCCAGATCGACGGCGGGCCATCTCAAGGTCCGCCGGTGCTTTCCATGCAGGACCTGGGAGGAACGGCGAAGACCATCGAGGCCGGTGTGCGGATGTTGGCCCAATTGTTGCCTGCGGCCAACGATGTGAAACGCGAGCCGATTCCGGCGAGCGAGATTATTCTCGGCACGGAATGCGGCGGCTCGGACGGCAACTCGGGAGTCACCGCCAACCCGGCCGTTGGAGTGGCGTCCGACTTGATCGTGTCATGCGGGGGGACGGCGATTCTGGGCGAGACCTCCGAAATCTACGGCGCTGAGCATCTGCTGACTCGTCGAGCTCGAACGCCCGAGGTGGCGGAGAAGTTACTTGAGCGAATTCGCTGGTGGAACTGGTACGCCAGCGTGTTTGGCGTCGAGCTGGACAACAATCCGTCGGTCGGCAACAAAGCTGGCGGGCTGACGACGATTGCCGAGAAGTCGCTGGGCGCCGTGGCCAAAATCGGCCGCACGGCCCTTGAGGCCGTCTACGATTATGCCCAACCGGTCACAGCCAAAGGGGCCGTTGTGATGGACACGCCCGGATTCGATCCCCCCAGCGTGACCGGCATGGTGGCGGGAGGCGCCAATGTGGTCGTCTTCACGACCGGGCGCGGAAGCTGCTTCGGTTGCAAGCCGACGCCCTGTATCAAGATTGCTTCAAATTCCCCCATGTTTCGGCGGATGGAGGACGACATGGATATCAACGCGGGCGCCGTCTTCGAGGGGCATTCGGTCGAGCAAGTGGGCGCCGAGATCTTCCAGCAGATCTTGGCGGTCGCCAGCGGGAAGAGGACCAAAAGCGAGTTGCAGGGGGTCGGCGATGAGGAATTTGTCCCCTGGGCGGTCGGCCCTGTCTTGTAGCACGGCTCTTGCGAGCGGAGGTGCTTTTGCAGGGATTGTTGGGGTTTCTCTTTCTGGCGCGAGTCTGCCGCCCGCGATTTCGGATTTTGAGCAAACGTTGCCTATAATAGAATCGTCTCACTAACTGAACGGCATCCGGGAGTCGTAGACGCGCGATCGAGCGTCCATCGACCCAAGAAGAGCTGAGAACCGAGAGAAACTGATGGCATCGTCTCCGCCCACGACCGCATTGCACTCCGCGCCGGAGCTGGATGCCAACGAATACGTAATTCAGAATCACATCGAGGGCGCTCGTCGGCATGTGAAGTTGGTTGAGTTGTTCGCGGCGCTGATGCTGCTGCTTGCTGGCTCGCTGGGCTACTTTCTGCTTGCCGTACTAGTGGACCACTGGGTCATCTCGCTTACGCCATCGCTTCGTTTCTTGACGATGCTAATTTACGTCGTGGGCGCAGCCGTTTTTGGTTGGATTTTCATTGCGCAGCTCTTAATGCAGCGAATCAATCCGTTGTATGCGGCAAACGCTATCGAGCAAAATGCACCGTCGCTGAAGAACAGTCTGGTTAACTTCCTTTTCTTCCGCGAGCACCGGTCGAGTTTACAGCCGGCCGTCTTCACGACGCTTCAGAGTCGAGCCGCGGCCGACTTGGCGGCGCCGAACGTGGACACAACCATCGACGCATCCAAAGCGATTCGCATCGCCTATCTGCTAATCGCCGTTCTCATCGTTTCGGCCGTGTACACGATCGCCGCGCCGAAGAGCGCTTTCCAATCGCTGGGCCGAGTGATCAACCCCTGGTGGCAAGCGGCAGCGCCCTCGCGCGTGCATCTTGATCTTGTCGAACCGGGTGATGTTTCGGTCTACTACGGCGATTATGTTGTCGTTCGCGCCGCCGTTAGCGGAAAGCGCGAGACGGACCAAGTCGTGGTAATCTACTCGACTGCCGATCGACAAACGGTGGATGTTGAATTGCCGATGAAGAAGACGGACGACGGTCTGTACTTCGAAGCGACATTGCCGCCGGACGAAAACGGCGTCCATCAAGACCTGAGCTATCACGTGCGGGCTGGAGACGCCAAGTCACGACTCTATCATGTGAAGACGAACGCCGCTCCTTCGATGGTCGTCGATCGCGTTGTCTACCAGTTTCCGCCCTACGCCAACTTGCCGGACCGGGTCGAGGAGCGACAGGGCGACATTCGTGGTTTGGACGGCGCCCGCGTATCGATTCATGCTCGAGCTAATCGCGACATCCGCTCCGCTCGCATTGAGTTTGATCCGGTCGACGGCGAAGCGACAACGACATTGCCGATGCAAGTCGATGGCCGCAAGGCGACGGTCACGTTTGACTTGGCGTTGAACGCCAAGAACGAGCCCGCGCGCGCCGCCTACCAACTCCGCTTCCTCGATGAACAGGGCAAGCGAAACCCACAACCCATTCTGCATCGCATCGATGTGACTCGAGACTTTCCGCCGGTCGTGGAGATTCTCACGCCCGAAACGCGACACTTGGAAGTGCCTCTCGACGCCGAACAGCGAATCGAAATCCGCGCCGTCGACCCCGACTTCGAACTCGCAAAGATTGGCCTCAACATGGTTGTGGGCGAGACGGAAGTCTTCGCCGAAACTCGACAACGTGCTCAGCGAGGCCAAGTCGTCGAGCGTTTTGAATTCTCTCCGCAACGGCTCAAACTGTCCGTCGGCGACACCGTTACCTACCGGGGGTCGGCCGAAGACAATCGCGCCGACTTCGATGGGAAGCCGCGACCCAATGTCGAAGTCACGCCTCGCTTTACCATTGTGATCACCGAACCGCAGAATTCAGGCTCCGATTCCTCTGGCGGCGAAGGCGAGCCGAACCAGCAAAACCGAGATGGCGAGTCGAATGATGGCGAGCCCAAGGAGACCGAAGGCCCGGACGGAAAGAAAGGCGCTGAGGATTCGGGCGACGAAAAGGGCACTGAAAAGGGCACCGAGAAGGGCGACCAAAAGGGCGACCAAAAGGGCGACGAGAAGGGCGACGCGAAGGGCGATAAATCAGGAGGCGGCGGAGAGCAATCGGACGAGAATCGTGGCGACAAGGAAACTGGCGACAAGGAAACTGGCGACAAGGAAACTGGCGACAAGGAAACTGGCGACAAG
>CAZWOU010000163.1:0-1242 GCA_964635375.1 uncultured Pirellulaceae bacterium
TGGTTGGTCATTCTTACCCAGGGTGGCGAGATACTCGACCAGGTCACGGATTTCGCGGACCGTCAGGTTCATCGTCATCTCAGGCATCGCCGACGTCGCGGCAGTCTGTTCGTCAACGTTGTCGCGATCGATCCGAATTGTCCGGTTCTCCGGAGTGACCAGCGTTAGCGTCTCCTCGTCTTCGGCCTTGATCTTACCGGCGACGACTTTGCCACTATCGAGAACGATCGCGACCGTGCCGAAGCCTTTGGCGATCTTCGCGTTTGGTAACACGATGGATTCCAGGAAATGCAAACGGTCGAGTTTCCGCTCGGGAGTTGCAGGTTTCGACAGGTCGGGGCCCGCCGTGCCGCCGTGCTCATCGATCTTATCGATCTCTCCCTGAGCCGTGTTGATTTGCCCATGGGCAGCATCGTCAAGCCACTGCACGCCGCCATTCAATCCGCCGCCCCGAGGATAGTTGCCCCTGGCGGTCAGGTGAGAGGTCGTGGGAATGCGTAATCCTGCATGCGGCGCCGTATAGCACAGATAGGTAAAGAACGGCTGATTCGGTTTGGTCCTATGATGGTCGACAATCCACTTCTTCGTGCGCGCGGTCAACAGATCGGTCGAATAGCACTTCGCCAGACGGTCCGTCACATCCACAAAGCCGTCGTACAACGGACGGTTGCCCAGTTTGGGATAGTGATAATGTGCGTCACGATGGGCCGTGTAACCGTAGAAATAATCAAAGCCACGGAGCGTGGGGTGTGATGGGTTGGTCATGGGAGAACGGTCGCCGCGAACCGACTTGATACTCAGTTGGTATGGCCCACCCGCCATTCCCCACTTGCCAATGGCAGCGGTGGCATATCCCGCATGCTCCATCACCGTGCCCAGGGTGTGCACGTTCGGCAATTCGGCATCGAACTGGAAATTACGCCTTGCGCAATGCCCCTGATGTCGCCCCGTCATCAGCGACGACCGAGATGCCATGCATGATGGAGCGGGGCAGTAATGCCGGCTGAGGATCATCCCCTCCTTCGCAAACTGATCCATATTCGGTGTCGCGAACTTCTGCTTTCCCTTACGCCCGTTCTGCCAAAGCACGCCGATATCACCAGGTCCCAAATCGTCACATAAGACGAAAAGGACATTTGGCCGGATAGCGTCTTTTGATGCAGCCGAGGCGACAGCGGTCAGCAGCACGGCAAACAAGCCAAAGACAAAAGAAATTCGTATTTCCATCGGACGTTTCTCATT
>CAZWOU010000163.1:1252-16120 GCA_964635375.1 uncultured Pirellulaceae bacterium
ATCGACCGAGTTGTCGGGTCTCTGTGACTTCCATCATTCTTCTTGTTTGCCTGTTCCGCCTCCAGCATGGCCCGTATGGCCTTGAGCTTTCCCGGCATCTGGTTCCAGAATTTCGGACTTTTCTGCGAAGCCCAATGTGCTCGCAGACCCATGAAAACAGGGCGTTTCCAGCTGTTTCGCTCGAGCCTGCGTTAAACATCGTCCGCCATGACCAACACGATATTAGGCCGCGCGGGTGATTGGGCGGCAACCGCATGCACTAGCATGGCCTGTGTCGAGAAAGCCACTACGATCATTGTTGCCAGTGTCGTTCTTCCGTGCGGCAAACTGGGCGGAAATGACGGGCGGAAATTGGCCCCGGGCGGCGGTGAGGGTGGCAAGCATGGGGAAATCTCTCTTTCAATCAGAGCCTGCGCTGATCTCTGTTCACACAAGACCGGTGGGCGTCAGCAAATAGAGACGGAAGCCATCGTCAACCCGCAGCTCGGCAGCAAAGGAACCGAAAGCGGTTGGGCCCTCATATTGTCCATCGCACCACCTGCGAGGTCAATTGGCGATCATTCCGCCGTTCAAATACGTTACAAAGACGGTTGCGATAGACTGCTGCATTATTCCGTTGCGATCCGTGCACTTAGTTCCGTCTGATTCACGCCAAGCCTTGAGGAGAAAGTACCGATGGCCAATGACAATGAAGGCACTCGCCAGGGGATTGTCAAACGGTTTAGCGAGGTGGCGGAATCGCCCGGAACCAAGCAGAAGTTTCCTATTGGTCCGGAGAGGGCCGAAAGCCTTGGGTACGACGGCGGCGAAATTGACGCCCTGCCATCGACAGTCACCGAGTCGTTTTGTGGCGTCGGCAATCCGCTGAAACTTGGACGAGTAAGTCCCGGTGAAACGGTACTCGACTTGGGTAGCGGCGCCGGCATGGACAGCATCCTCGCCGCATCCCAAACCGGCTCAACCGGTCGCGTCATCGGTATCGACATGACCGCGGCCATGATCGACAAGGCACAACGAAATGCGGAGATTGCGGGCGTCAACCATGTGGAGTTTCGTCAAGGAACCTTGGAGGCGTTGCCAGTTGAAGACAATCGCTTCGACGTGGCCATCACCAACGGCGTCTTCAATCTCTGCCTAGACAAGCCAACAGTGCTGCGGGAAGTCTACCGCGTTCTTCGCCCGGGCGGTCGGTTCCAGATGGCCGATATCTTACTGCACGACGACGTCTCGCCAGGCGAGGTCGCTAAGATGGGCGACTGGTCCGACTGAATTGCCGGCGCAATTTGGGAGCGGTCGCTCCGCAAGATGCTTGCTGATGTCGGTTTCGCGGACATTGAGTTTCACGGTTGGACCGGCTACTTCACGTCATCGCGCACGGAAGGGGCGCTCGTGTCGGCAACGAAGCCAGTGAGCCTTGGTCCTCAGCCGTAAAATGCCCGTTTTGTTTCTCGGCCCCAACAATGTTTGGTCCCCATGATGTTCATGACGACGTTGTTCATGACGAGGTTTAGCTTGGGCCACAAACTGTCCTTTTGGGGAGTCTTCGAGCGACAGAGCTCAATCCAAGAAGCTCGCTCGACTCCAGACGGTGCGGCAAGCCCGACCTAGACAGCGTCTATTCTCGAATCTCGGCAGTTGACTTCAGCCGTGTATCGTCGCCTGCCGTAAGGACGCTCAATTCACTCTACTCGCGCAAACCTGGCCCCGTCAGTTCTTGGCAAGTACCCCTGAGACTTCAAAGCTGCTAATCTGGCAACTGGTTATCCACGCGATGTGAGAGGCCGATGTTCCGCTCGCGAACGCACGTTCCGGTGGAAATGAGTTAAAGATCAGGCAGCTTGTTGATAGCCGAATTTGAAAGCCTAATCTCACCGGTTGGCATGAGACATCTTTTGGAGACAGACGGCATGGCACGAACCCTGTGCGCCCTCGTTCTCGCGTTCGTCGCGCCAGTGTCTGCGGCGACCTCGGCCGAACCATTTAGCATCCGCGTCCTCTGCTATAACATCCATCATGGCGAAGGCGTGGATGGAAAACTTGATCTGGAGCGAATTGCCAAAGTGATTCGCTCGGTCTCGCCGGATGTCGTGGCGTTGCAGGAGGTCGATCGAAAGGTAGAGCGAACCGGTCACGTCGATCAACCCGCCGAATTGGCTCGCCTTACGAAGATGCAAGTCGTGTTTGAGAAGAACATTGACTTTGAGGGTGGCCAGTATGGAAACGCCGTACTGTCGAAGCTGCCAATCATCGAGCACACGAATGTGCGGCTCCCTTCGTTGGATGACGGCGAACAACGCGGTGTATTGATCTGCAAATTGAAGCCCGATTCGCTCGACCATTCGATTCAATTGCTTTGCACCCATCTGGATCACCGACCAGACGACCGAGAGCGCCTCGCGTCCGCAACGCAAATCAACCAGTTGATCGCTTCGAGAGGCGAAACGCCGGCGATCCTGGCTGGGGACCTAAATTCGACTCGGGACAGTCGCGTGCTGGCGGCGTTCGCCAAGCAGTGGCGACCTGCCAACACGGAAGAGCTGCCCACGGTTCCGGTGAAGAAGCCGAAACGGCAAATCGATTTCATTCTGCCGCGGCCCGCCGCTCGTTGGAAGACAAAGGATGTTCGCGTGCTTGACGAGGCCGTTGCGTCGGACCATCGCGCAATCTTTGCGGTCCTCGAACTTCGCTCTGAGTCTGATGAACAACGAACTCGAAGAACAATCAACCGGAAGGTTCAGCCCGTGATCGATGAATTGGACAAGTTCTGTCGGGAACAGACCATCTACATGATTGGCCCGGCGAGAGCCAAGCGTCTGGCCGCGCTCGTAAGAGAGAAGAAGCCGAAAGTTGTTGTCGAGTGCGGCACTGCTGTTGGCTATTCGGGACTTTGGATTGCCCGTGAATTGAAGGCTGCGGGCAAGGGCAAGCTGATCACAATCGAGATCAATGAGAAACTGGCCAAGCAGGCGAAGAGAAACTTTGAGAAGGCGGGACTGGCGGACGTCATCGAGGTGCGAGTAGGAGACGCTCGGAAACTGGTCCGTGAAATCAAACAGCGCGTCGACTTTCTGTTCATCGACTGCAACTTCTCAAACTACGGACCCTGTTTCGCGGGAATCGAACACCAACTCGAAGACGGCGCTGTCGTCGTCGCGGACAACGTCGGCATTGGCGCTTCGTCGATGAAGGACTACTTGGATGTCGTTCGCACGAAGTACCAGAGCCACACGGAGTCGTTCGAAGTCGACCTCCCCTGGGAGAAACGCGATGCGATGGAGATCACGGTCATAAAGCAGAAAGGCGAGAAGAGCCGATGAAGCCAGCCACCTTTCTTTGGCTCACGCTTTTGCTACTGACTCCGCGACTGCCTCTGCTCGCAGCGGAAGACGCCGATCTGTCCCAGGAGCTGTTAAACGTCACCGATAAGATGAGCCATCAGCTGGCCAATGCGACGCGTCAAGGGCTGATCGAGATCGCTGCGGTTAACCTTCCGGTCGATCCGCCCGGCGACTGCAATCACTACGGCTGGCCGGTCGCGACCATGGCGGGCGATACGATTGTCGTCATGCATCGCAGGATACCAGGCCACAAGGCCAGTGGCTCCGGTCGACCGCATGAGAAGATGTCGTACGGCGTCGTGTTGGTCAGTGGTGACGGTGGGAAGACGTGGTCAGACCCCTACGACCTGCGCGATTGCATGACGGCCGCGGACCGCACTCGGGGTGGCATCGTTCCCTTGTCGCATCGAATGAAGTTCGACAAGGGGAACAAGTCGCCGCAGGGATACAAAGTACATTTGCACGCCATCGGCACGACCCGGGACGGCGGAGTCATTGCGATCAATAATCACGGCGTGTTTCGGTCGGCTGACGCGGGTCGCCAGTGGAAGCACTTCTCCAAAGCGCTGCGAGACGACACGTTCCCACACCAGATTATCAACCTTGGCCCGCGGATCCTGGATCATCCAGAGCACGGGCTGTTGGCCTTTGGCAACTGGTTCGGCGAGGTGGACTCCTACCACAAGTACAGTGAACAACTCGTCGCGATTCGGTCGCGGGATGGCGGTACGACCTGGAACGTGGAAGACCATCCTGCCGGGTTTCGCCAATACGAACCGGCCGTGATGCTCCACGACGAGAAGTTCTTGTTCGTGACGCGAGACCAGACCGAAGTCCGCGCCCACAGGCAGATGACGTGGTCGCCAGGCGCACGGCCTCAGATCACGAAGACCAACCTCAACGATCCGCGTTTAGTCGACACCGTCGACCTCTCGTTCAACCCGGTGACCAGACGCTTGGAGATCGTGCGCAGCGAGCGACATCGAATGGAGGTGTGGCTGTGGAGTATAGCCCCCGCCGATTGGACGACTGGTCAATGGCGGCGCGAATGCCGCTTGCTGGCCTGCAAAGGGAAATTCTATTCCACGGCGGATGGGTTTCATCCCGCAGGTGCGGTGATCGACAAGAAACGCGGCGTGCAACACATCTTTGTCTACGCTGGCCATCCGAACGGTCCCGCCGGCGTCTTCCGCATCAGCCGTTCGCTCGACACGCCAAAACTCAACGTTGCTCTGCATAAGACATCCCCCTGACAAGCCAGTTGATGAGGTCGAGATGAAATACGCGATCGTTACCCTGCTCACCGGTCTGTTGACCCTTCTCGCCGCTCCACTGCGGGCTGCCGACCCCATCGACATCGGCTCTCGTCGCGAGTTGTTTGTCGATCACCACTTGATCGAGTCACTCGATGGCGTTCGGCTCGTATTGCATCGACCTCAACCTCGCGAAGTCGTTCTCAAGTTTGATCAGCCGTGGGAAGGGCTTTACAGCGGCTACGAAACGGTTCTCAAAGACGGCGACACGTTTCGGTTCTATTATCGTGGGATGCCCGAAGCGAAACACGATCTGAATACCGAAGTAACGTGCGTCGCGGAAAGCAAGGACGGCATCCACTGGACCCGGCCCAAACTCGGAATCTACGAGGCGCGAGGGAATAAAGACAACAATATCGTGCTCGCTCGAAGTCGCGGATGCCACAACCTGGCCCCGTTCGTCGACTCCAATCCAGAATGTCCACCCGATCAACGGTACAAGGCGATGGGTGGCACTGGCAAACCAGGACTGCTCGCCTTCGTGTCAGCCGATGGCTTTCGTTGGAAACAACTCCAAGCCGAACCGGTAATCACTAAGGGGGCGTTCGATTCTCAGAACAACGCATTTTGGTCGGTCAGCGAATCGCAATACGTTTGCTACTTCCGCGTGTTTCGCGAAGGAAAGCGCTGGATCGCCCGCACGACATCAAAGGACTTCGTTCACTGGACTGCTCCAGTCGACTTGGAGCTTGGCGGCAATGTGCGTCAACACCTCTATACGAACCAGTTCGACCCGTACGTTCGCGCGCCGCATATCTACCTGGGGCTCCCTACTCGATTCCTGCCAGGGCGACGCGTGGTAACGGAGGAGGAAGCGCAGCGGATAGGAACACCGACAAAATGGAATTACGCCAACGACTGCACCGACATTCAATTGGCTTCTGCACGAGGCGGCTCCAACTTTCAACGCACCTTCATGGAGGCGTTCATTAGGCCTGGCGCCGATCTGCAAAACTGGACGTCGAGAGCGAACTACGCGGCGCGCGGCATCGTGCAGACCAGCGATCGAGAACTGTCAATCTACGTCAAGCATCACTCCGGCTATCCGTCGAATCACGTTCGGCGATACGTTATCCGGACCGACGGTTTTGTTTCAGTCAACGGTCCCTACAAAGGCGGTGAGTTGGTGACCAAGCCGTTTCGATTCAGCGGATCGAAGTTGTCAATCAACTACGCCACGTCCGCGGCAGGCGGCATCTTCCTTGAAATGCAAACAGCAAACGGAGACCCGATCGAGGGCTTCACCGCGAAGGACTGCCCCGAAATTATCGGTGACCGGATTGAGCACACGGTAAGCTGGAAACAAGGGTCGGATGTCAGTGATCTGGCCGGGAAGCCTGTCAGGTTGCGGTTCGTGCTGAGGGACGCCGATTTGTATTCACTACGATTCACAAACGACAAATGAGTCCATTTGCGATGCGACATTTCTTCGCTTTGATCCTCGCTGGGTGCTCACCGTTGCTTGGATCAGTCGTGTTGGCCGAGGGCATGCCGAACTTTGTTCTGATCCTCGCCGACGACCAGGGTTATGCCGACCTCGGTTGTTTCGGCTCAAAGACAATCAAGACGCCGAACATTGACGGCATGGCCCGAGGCGGGGCGCGGCTTACTGGCTTCTACGCAGCGGCGCCGATCTGCACGCCCACTCGAGCCGCGTTGATGACCGGATGCCATGCCATTCGCGTCGGTTTGCCGACGCCCCTACATGTGTATGACAAGATCGGTCTAAACGCGGCCGAGACCACGCTGCCGGAAATCCTCGGGCAACAGGGCTATCGCACAGCCTGCGTCGGCAAATGGCATTTGGGGCATACTCCGAAGCACTATCCAACTCGTCACGGCTTCGATGTCTACTGGGGCACGCCGCTGGGCCACATGTTCAACCGCCCGGCCGTGGGTAAAGCGGTAGGCGATGCGTCTGACCTATTCCTGAACGACGAGCAGCCGATTCGCTACCCGGCCAACGAGGATCTAACTGAACGGCTAACGGACACTGCCGTCGATTTCATCAACAAGAACAAGAGCCGCCCCTTCTTCCTGTTTCTATCGCACACGATGCCGCACGAACCGTTGGCGGTTTCCAAACGCTTCGCTGGCAAGAGCCAGGGCGGTTTATACGGCGACGTGATCGAGTGCATCGACTGGAGCACAGGGCGAATACTCGCTGCGCTCCGAAAGAACGGGCTCACGGAGAAGACGGTCGTGATCTTCACGTCAGACAACGGCCCCAAGAAAGGCCATGGCTCGGCGGCTCCATTTCGAGGGTTTAAGCATCAACCCTACGAAGGCGGCGTCCGCGTGCCGTGTACCGTCTACGCGCCCGGCCGCATTCCCGCCGGCCGAACAATCGATTCCATCACGACGATCATGGATCTCTACCCAACAATGGCCCGACTTGCCGGAGCCGCAGTTTCGGAAGATCAAGTGCGCGACGGCAAAGACATTTGGCCGCTGCTATCGGGCGAGCCAGACGCCGCGCCCCCTCACGACGAGTTCTTCTACTTCGTCCGCCACGGCGTGTTGGCAGGCGTCCGGCAAGGGCGGTGGAAGCTGTTGCAACAGAACGGGAAGTCCGAACTGTACGACTTGCAGGAGGATCTGAAGGAGTCGAAGAACCTGGCCCGCGAGCACCCCGTGATCGTCGAACGGCTGGCGGCCCGGATGAAACAGTTCGAATCGAAGACCAAGGCCGACAGACGCCCGCCCGGCAACGCGGAGTGATTCTCGTGACCATGCACCGCCTGCTAGTTACCTGGCCTCGCCGCCCGGAAGTTCAAACTTGATCCACCATGCGACTTTAGCGGCTTCCTCTGGCGAAGCGACTTCGCCGAGCATCTCGCGAAGTTCCTTCCAGCGGCCCGCTTTGGCTAGCAGTTTGCCAAGCTCCTGACGGAGTCCGTGAGGCTAATTCTCTGCGCGCCAGATGGGGCGGCTGTTGGCCTTGAGGTCTGCATCATAGTCTCTTATCAGCTTCTGCAATTCCGCCACGACTTGAGGGTTCTGGGGCGCTAGATTCTTCGACTCGCTGATGTCCGCATCCAGATCGTAGAGTTCGCTTCCTTTTTTCGACGGGCGAAGTTTCCATCTGCCGCGGCGGACCGCCTCGACTTTGCCGCGCCTGTAATAGAAGTATCCGACCTGGCGATGTGGAGACGGCGACTTTGGATCGTCCAGCACCTTCGAAATGTCGAGACCGTCAATCGGGTGCTCCGGCAACTTCGCGCCGACCAACGAGGCAATCGTCGGCAACAGGTCAATTGTCCCCACGACCTCATCGCAAACTGCACCCTTGGGGATCCGCGCGGGCCATCGCATTACTCCGGGCACGCGCATGCCGCCTTCGTAGGTCGTTGTCTTGCCGGCCCGCAAGGGCAACGCGCTGCCACCGTGGTGGTTCTTGCTCAACCACGGTCCGTTGTCCGATGTGTAGACGACGAATGTGTTGTCGGCGATGTTCAGCTCGTCGAGCGTCTTGAGTATCTGCCCTACGGACGAGTCGATGTGCTGGATAGCCAACTTGTACGCCGTCGCCGGATTTGGGTCGTATCGGGCATCCGATACGAACAAGGGCACGTGCGGCATCGCGTGGGCGAAATAGAGGAAGAATGGTCTCTCCTGATTATTGCGAATGAACTTCAACGCTTCCTCAGTGTAGCGATCAGTCAACGTGACTTGGTTTACTGGCGATTCGACAATCTTCTTGTCGCGGTAGAGTTCGTTGTTGTAGATATCCCACTTCTTCAGCTTCCAGATCTCATCCAATTGAGGCGGATTGTTGCCCCAACCCTTCTTGCGAGCCATGTCGTTGCTGTACGGCAACCCTAAATAGTGATCGAATCCCTGCGCGGTGGGCAGTGTTTGCGGCTTGTCGCCCAAGTGCCATTTCCCGACCATCTGCGTGGCATAGCCGGCCGTCTTCAACAAATCGGCGATGGTGACCTCATTCGGATGCAACCCGACCCGGGAACGCGGACCCAGCACGCCAGGCATGCTCAATCGCGGTTGATAACAACCGGTCATCAATGAGGCGCGAGAAGCTGAACAGACGCAGTAGGCCGAATAGAAACTCGTGAACCGCATTCCTTCGGCCGCCATGCCATCGATATTGGGAGTCTTGATGTTCGGCGATCCGAAGCAGCCCAGATCTTGGTACCCCTGGTCGTCGGCGAAGACGATGATGATATTGGGCGTATCAGCAGCAGCGGCATCCCCTGGGGCAAGCGCCGTGAGTGTGAGTAGACAGACGACGATCGACCTGACGATGTTCATTGTTGTTTCTCGCGGATGCCTTGATGTACGTGAGTGAGTCTCGCAGACGGCCATGCCTGCGGACTTGGTGTTTCGCGCTTGACGCCAAACGCAGTTTGAAAACGATGGCGGCCGACTGATCGAAATCGTTTGAATTATCGATGCTTTTTCGTCGAGCGCCAACACCTCACCTCTCGTCCACTTCTCTTCTGCTGCTATTCGCGCACTTTCTCGTCACCGCGGAGCCGAATGAAATGGCGAGACCCTCCCCAGATGACACGCCAGATGACACGGGCCCCACTTTCATAACGCTCGCGTGGTATGATTGTGAAACGATGCAACTCCTGATCTTCCCGCCGACCGCCTCCGCGTGTGTTTTATGAATCAGTGGACCTGCCACCTGTCGTTCTTCTGCCTTGGCGGCCATAGGCGTTGTGTCGTCCGTTGGCGATGGGCATGGGTTTTGATTCTCGCCGTTTGCGTTCCGCAGGCTTGCCCTCTGAACGCGGATGATCCGCGCCTTTCTGACGCGGGCCAAGAGATCGTTGCATTGGATGCATTCGACTATTCGTACGGTAGTCTAAAAAACGCCGACGGTGGCAGCGGTTGGAAGCAACCGTGGCGAACGTCGCGCAGGTCGCCGCCCGTGATCATCGAGTCGCCATCGCAAGACGGTGAAAATATTGGGGACGGCCCATCGGGGCAGGCGCTGCTGCTGCAAGGGACTGGCGCGCGCAACAATCCGTTGCGGCGAGAACTCGCAGCACCCCTGGCGGAACAAGAAGTCTATGTTCGGTTTGATTTGCGCTATCAAGACACGCGGCCCGAGTCAGCCAAGGTGGACCCCGAGTTCTTTGTCATGTGGCTTGATCGGCTCGATGGCGGCGACCGCGCGACGCATGCGGCGAACACGCCGAACATCGGCTTGCATATTGCAGATCGCGGTCCGAAGAAGGGCCGTAACGTTTTCATGGTCCGCATTGGCGCGGCCAACACGGCGTGGAGCAAAGTAGAACTCAAGCCGAATCGTACGTTTCAAATTGTAGGGCGTTTGACGAAGACGAGTGATGCCGCACGTGCTGACTACAATCGAGTCGAAATGTGGATCAACCCAAAGGCCTCGGACATCAACGCGCCGGACGCGACCGTCTCCGGCGCTCAGAGCATCAACGTGATTCAGTGGGTCGGGTTTGCGACCGGATTGAAGACCGAGCCGACAGATCGAATTCAGATCAGCAACTTGGCAATCGGCCGCTCTTGGCTTGGCGTACTTGACCCACCCAAACAGACTGGCGCCGATAGCGTGAGCAAAGGCTACAAAGGGATCGTTTGGGATAAGGCGGTCGATTTCAAACGCGATATCTATCCGCTGCTCAAGTCGCACTGTTTTGATTGTCATGCGGGCGACAAGCCGGAATCGGGCTACCGGCTGGACATTCATCGCGAATTGCTGGGGTACAGCAGCGGCGAAATACTCGTTGAACCTGGTCGCAGTCGCCATAGTCGCTTGATCGAGATCTTAAGTGCTGAGGAAGAGGAGGATCGCATGCCGCCCGATGGCGAGGCGTCCTTGAGTGACGAGCAGATTGCGATGTTCGCAGCATGGATCGACCAAGGCCTTCAATGGGATGACAACTTGTTGCCCCCGCTGCGGCTGGAATCCGACCACTGGGCGTTCCAACCCATCGTTCGCCCCGACGTTCCGAAATTCGCCGACTCGACCTGGGTCAGAACGCCAGTCGATGCTTTCATTGCCAAGGCGCAAGCTGATGCGGGACTGCAGCACGCGGAAGCCGCATCACCATCGACATTGAAACGAAGATTGCAGTTGGATCTGATCGGAATGCCGCTGACCACGAAAGCGCAGCCGACGGGATCACCGGACGCTGCTTACGCGTCGCTCGTCGATTTGCTGCTTAGCTCACCGCATTATGGCGAGCGTTGGGGAAGATACTGGCTCGATCTGGCTAGATGGGCGGAGAGCCAAGGATTTCAACATGACTTCGTGCGACCATACGCATGGCGGTACCGTGATTACGTCATCGACAGTTTCAATAGAGACAAGCCCTACGATCAGTTTCTCAGGGAGCAACTTGCGGGCGACGAGCTGCAACCGTACGCGGATGAGAACCTGATCGCGACCGGGTTCCTGGGCGCAGCGCGCATCAGCGGAAATCAGGAGAACGAGGACATCCAGCGGAATGACGTGCTGGTCGATATTGTCAATGCGGCTGGCAGCGTGATGCTTGGCTTGACACTCGAATGCGCCCAGTGCCACAACCACAAGTTTGATCCGATCAGCCAACGCGATTATTACCGGGTGCAAGCGTTCTTTGTGAAGGGACAACTCGGAAATCTGTCCCTGCGTGACGAAGACGTTCAACATCCGACCGACATCGCACGTTGGATCCCCAAGCCATCCTACGATTTCTACGCCAAGGAAGTGAAATCGCTGGTCAAGAAGAAACTCTTCGCGTCAACGGACAAGCCTCACACATGGGGTTATCTGTCCGCCGCGACCGGCGACGCCGATATCCATCGTTACCCGGTCGTCAACAGAAAGCCGATCAAATGGCAACCGGCTGCATTGAAGCATGCGACGGCGAAGATGCTAATTCGGGGAAACGCTTCCCACCCGGGACGCGCCGTCCGTGCGGGCTGGCCGGAGGTCTTGGGACCCACGCCAAGTTCGCTGGGCGATCGACCACGTTCAGCGCTGGCCGATTGGATGACCGACCCAACGAACCCACTCGTTGCCCGCGTGTGGGTAAATCGATTATGGCAATATCATTTCGGGCGAGGGATCGTGTCGTCGTCCAGCGACTTCGGCGTGAACGGGTCTAAGCCGACTCACCCGGAACTGCTCGACTGGTTGGCGTCGGAATTGATCGCGAGCAACTGGAGCACCAAACACATCCATCGTCTGATCGTCATGTCAGCGACATACCGTCAACGACGAGAACACAACGCTTTGAACGCGGCGATTGATCCGGACAACAAACTGCTGTGGAGTTGGCCGCGCCGGCGACTGGAAGCCGAAGCGATTCGCGACTCCGTGTTGGCGGTGACCGGTGAGTTGGACCGAGTTGTCGGGGGCGTCAGCATTCCACCGGAACGCGAGGAAACGAATTTACGACGCACAGTCTATTTGTTCCAACAGCGCAGCAGCATGCCGTCGGTGATGGAGATGTTTGACGCACCCAACGGAATCGCCAGTTGTTCGCGGCGGGCCGTGTCCACGGTCGCGTTGCAGCCCCTGTTCATGCTCAATAGCCAGTTCATGACGCGTCGAGCGAAAGCGCTTGCCAAGGCGGTCGCAGAGATTGCCGGTGATGATATCGACAGGCAGATCTCCGTGGCGTTCGAGCGAACACTGTTGCGAGCGCCCACAGACGATGAGTTGCAACTGGCGAGATCGGTCATGACGGCGGCACGGCAGAACCACGAGATTTCGTCGTTGATGCAACTCTGCCACGCGCTGTTGAATCTGAACGAATTTGTTTACATCCCCTGATCGGTAATGGCCGTACACGCGAGCAGCGGGTGCTTCGCCGAGCAGGTGAGTCGTCCGAAATGAAACGGAAACGTTTATGAATATTGACCGCCGAGCGATGCTTCGCGACAGCGTCATGGGCTTTGGGTCGCTGGCCCTCACGTCAATGTTGCTTGAGGATGGTCGCGCTGAGGAGTCTTCCTCGCCGAATTCGCTACAACCTCACCACGCCGCGAGAGCGCGGAATATCATATTTCTGTTCATGTCAGGCGGGCCAGGCCAAACTGATACGTTCGATCCCAAACCGGCGCTTACCCGCCTCGATGGCCAACGCGTACCCACATCGATCGCCTCGACGGTCCCCAACATTCCCCGCTCTGGCGTCGAGTCAAAGCTGTTCGGATCACCGTTTGCGTTTAAGCAGCACGGGCAGAGCGGCCTTCCCGTGTCCAGCCTGTTTCCTCGGACTGCGGAACTGGTTGATGAGTTGTGTGTCGTGCGGTCGATGAATCACCGCGTGCCTGTCCACGGCCCGGCCGAGTGTATTGCCTTGACGGGCACCGGCGTTGGAGACCGCCCAAGCATGGGCGCGTGGGTGAACTATGGGCTGGGCAGCGAAGCGAAGAGCCTGCCCGGGTTCATGGTGTTTCTCTCCAACATCACCGGCCCGCCGCCCCAGTTACCCGGTTGGAGCGCTGGTTTTCTTCCCGCTCGCCACCAGGGGACGCTTGTTGACGGCAATCAAGGCGTGCCGTACACGACGATGCCCAGTGGTTATACCGAGGCGAATCGACGCGACCAGCTGAACTTCATCAATGCGATGAATCGCAAACATCTTGATCGCGTCGGCGCTGACTCAGAACTTGAAGCGCGCATCGCCTCATACGAACTCGGCTATCGAATGCAGGCTTCCGCGCCAGAGGTCTTTGATCTATCAACCGAGTCGGCCGAGACGCAGGCGCTCTACGGGCTCGATCAAAAAGAGACAGCCGAGTTTGGCACCCACTGTTTGCTCGCGCGCCGATTAGTGGAACGCGGCGTTCGCTGCATCCAGCTTCGTCACGGGGGCTGGGACGCCCACGGCAGTCTAAAAGCGAATCACCTCAAGGGCGCCAAGAAGACCGACTTGCCGATTGCCGGCTTGATTCGCGACCTCAAACGGCGCGGGCTGTTGGACTCGACGCTCGTCGTCTGGGGCGGCGAGTTTGGGCGAACTCCAACGATCGAAGGCACTCGAACGGGCGACAGCCGAGGACGAGACCATTCGCCCGCCGCGTACACGATGTGGCTTGCCGGCGGAGGCGTGAAGGGCGGGCAAGCAATCGGTGCGACCGACGACATTGGCTACGTTCCAGTCGAGCGCCCCCTGTCGCCCGCAGACATGCACGCCACACTGCTGCACGCGATGGGAATCGATCAACACCAACTAGCCTGGAAACACAACAACCGCGTCGAAATTGCAACCGTCTTCGGCGGCGAAGTGATCGAAGAAGTTTTCGGCTAGGCTAGGTTTCTTCCGCCCGCAGCTGGCGGCGAAGATCGGCGGCTTCCGGCCGTAGCGACTCTCCTTCAAGAACCGCCCGACGTCAATAAGAGTGAACGCCGTCGCGAAGACGATCACTTTCGCGGCCAAGCGTTCGCAGCGCGTCTAGAACTGCTTCGGGTATCTTGCCGTCGGCCGCGATCGGCACATCAAGTGTGACCACACCGGATTCGGCGTTGATCGTGTCGATATGCTTCCGAAGCGTCGCCAGCGTAAACCGCGGCTTCGTTCCCGCGCCCCAACCGTCGCTGACAGGCAGGAGGAGATGCCAGACGACACCGTCCGGTGCAGGAAAGTTCTTGGGAGTCAGCGCCGCACCTTTTCCCTTCTTTGTCTTCGCGTAGAAATCGTGGTTCTCACCGGCTGTAAATGTCTGGTGGGGGCAGAGTCGCCCATTCGTACAGAGCGATAATATGGGATGGGCGCCGGCGTTGAAGGCCAATTCGGCATCAGGGTTTCCCGAACGGACGGCTGCCACCCAAGTGTCGATGTTGTGCGTCTCTTCCTTCAGCGACTCGTAGGCGTCCTTCATCTCCATCTTGTAGCCGTCGAACCACCAACCCGATACCAAGGGGCCGTAGCGTTGAGACCATTCGCCACACACTTCGCCCCATGTCTTAAGGAACGCAGGAGTAGGGGCCTGGTTCTCGCTTCGGCGAAAGCCCTTCAGTTTTCGCGGGTGGGACAACGGGTTGATCTTGGGGCCGGTTGGTCTGCCGTTAATCGTCGGAAGCGCGTCGCCCATCGCTTCAATAACGCGATAGTGTCGCATCGGCGCGCGGGCTGTCATGTAGAGGATCAGCCGGATGCCTCGCGAATCGAGTTCCCGGCCGATCTCCATGATTAGATCGCGGTTCGACGTCCAGACGCCCGGGCCGACGCCCAGCCGTTTTTCGTAAGCGAGATTTGGCGCGCAGTACTTGCCCCAATGCT
>CAZWOU010000164.1:0-4163 GCA_964635375.1 uncultured Pirellulaceae bacterium
TGCCTCAATCGACCGCACCTGGGCGCATGGTTAAGGGCGTCGTTAGGGGCTTGGCGGCGTTTTGTGACGATGGTTGCGGATCTTGATTTCCGACGACGGCCCCGCGCTGTCTCTCGACGCCCCTTTTTGGCGGGTAGTCCAAGACGGGCAAGTCGGCTATCTTCGTCGGAATCAACGATGATTTTCGGCGATTCTCACTCCACGTCAACCGACTGATTCTGGAAGAACCGATGAGTTCTAAGATTAGCCCCATTGAATACGACCCAAGTGGTTGCTTTCTCAAACAGCACGGAATCGAGACCTCGCAGGTCGCGGAACTTGCCGAACGGTTGGAATCGGTCCGTGACGAGGTGGCCGTGGATGACGTGCGTCATTTCCATAAGGGCAGCGCGCCCGCCGGAAAGAGCCCGCTTGACTCGCATTTTCTTGACTTGCCGGAAAAGCTATTGGCGGCGTATGAGTCAAATCGAGAGGAGAGCGAATTGGGGCGAATTCTAGCGACTTCCAAGCGGATCAGCGAGCAGGTCGATCGCGTGGTCGTGCTTGGTATTGGCGGATCCTACATGGGTGCTCGCGCCCTGATGGAATCTTGCTGCCACCCCTATTTCAACGAATTGTCTCGGGCGGACCGCGGCGGGCGGCCACGCATGTACTTTGAAGGCAACAACGTCGATAACGACGCCTCGCAAGGCCTGCTCTCGTTGCTTGCCGCCGATTCGTTTAAGGAAATCGAGGATCGTTGGGCCCTCGTCGTGATCAGCAAGGGGGGCGGGACGATGGAGACGGCAGTCGCCTTCCGCCAGTTCGTCCAATCTCTGCGATCGGCTGGCGTCGATGACGAATTGCTGAGCCAGTTGGTCATCCCAATTACGGGGCGCAGCGGCAAACTGGCCAATCTCGCCTCCACGCTCAACTGTCAAGATATCTTCCGTGTTCCCAATGGCGTCGGCGGGCGGTTCTCCGTCCTCTCGCCCGTCGGTTTGCTGCCAGCCGCTCTGCTGGGCATTGATGTCGTCGCTTTGCTTCGCGGCGCAGTTGCCATGAATGAACATTTTCGCAGCCTTCCCGCGGCGGATAACCTCGTTCTTCAATTCGTCGCTGTCTCGCACTTGATGGAGAAGCACCGAGGCGCGAATATCCGCGTCCTCTCGGTTTGGTCCAAAGCCCTGGAAGCTATTGGTCTTTGGTACGATCAACTCCTCGCCGAAAGTCTCGGCAAAAAAGAACTCGGCGCCACGCCGCTAACCACCCTCAACACTCGCGACCTGCACTCTCGAGCCCAGCAGCATCAGGAGGGCTCGCGGGACAAGCTCTTCACTAACCTGCGAGTCGAGCAGTGCCGAGAGGATCCGCTTGCCGTCGGTAAGATCGGCTGCAACGACGATCAACTCGACCGCTTTGCAGATCGGACTTTGCCAGAGATCATGCGGGCCGCAATCGACGGCACCAATCAGGCCTATCGAGCAGGTGGCCGGCCAACCGCAGACATTACTCTACCGGCGTGCGACGAATCGTCGCTCGGCCAATTGCTGCAGATGTTGATGTTGGCGACCGTTGCCGAAGGGCGCCTGTTGGGGATTAATCCTTACGGCCAACCTGGAGTGGAAGCTTACAAGCGCAACATGCTGCGAATACTCTCAGCGAAGTAAGAGCGCCGAGTCCGCTGTCACGTGGGGACTGAACTTAGTGACCCGCTCGATCGTATCAACCACCTGACGGCCACAGTGGATATTCCGTTGGGCTAACTAACTAGAGGGGCCAAACCATGACGCGACTACGCTGGCTCGGGCATGGGAGTTGGGAGATCAAGACCGCAGAGCATACTGTGTTGCTCGACCCGTTCTTGAACGACAACCCTGCTTCGCCCGTCACCGCCGATGACCTGTCAGCAGACTTCATCCTTGTCTCCCACGGTCATTTTGACCACGTCGCCGATGTCGCCTCGATCGCGAATCGCTGTGGCGCCACGGTGGTTGCCATCTATGAGATTGCCGAGTGGTTTGCCAAGAATCATAGCGTCAGCGAGACGGTTGGCATGAACATTGGGGGGACGGTCGTCTTGCCTTTTGGCTCCGCCAAGATGACGCCCGCATTGCACAGCTCGCAACTTCCGGACGGGTCGTATGGCGGTATGCCGGCTGGATTTGTGGTCGCCGTCGAAGAGACGAAGATCTACTTCGCCTGCGATACCGGCTTGTTTTCCGATATGGCCCTGATCGGCGCCATGGGAATTGACCTGGCCGTGGTCCCAATCGGCGATCACTTCACGATGGGCCCGGACGACGCGATCCAGGCGGTCAAATTGATCCAGCCGAGACGGACGGTCCCCGCCCACTACAACACGTTTCCGCCAATTGAGCAGGACGCGGCGGCTTGGGCCGAGAAGATTCGCTCGGAAACCAACGCCCAACCCGTGGTCCTCGAGCCAGGCGGGGTGATAACCCTGTAGAATTGCATCCTAGAGTCGGAGGGGGGCGGCGGCGAACGTGTTTTCTGTCGCCCAGCCGATCAATTCAGCGGCTTTTTATAACTCTCTTTGAGGCGACCCTGGTTAGGGGTCGGGCTGAGACGCGACGGCGCCGTAGTCGTCTCACGAGACTAATTTCAAACGTTGGGTTCAAGCAATGGCCGACCGAAAACCACTCTGGATCAGTCTTCTTCTTTGGTGCTGCTTCGCGACGATCGCGAACGCCCAGACCTCGCTGAAGTGGAGGTGGGAGCAGGGCCGCAAGCTTGGCGTGCAGTTCAGTCAAAAGATCGAAAATGTGACGACAGTCAACAAGCGTCCCATACCGATGGACATCGCACTCAACATGCAGATGACCTGGCGAGTGATCGGTGTCGATACCGATGGCGGCGCCACCGTCGAACAACAGATCGATCGACTCACGTTGACGCTCAAAACCTCCGACAAGGCGCCGGTGGAATACGATTCCAAGGGGTCGCAACATTCGGCCGCCGCACGATCGATCGCCGAAACCGTCGGTCCTTTGGTCGGCGTTCCCTTTCAGTTCGATATCAGCTCTTCCGGCGAAGTGAAAGGAATGACCTGGACGGACAAGTCGAAAGCGGCAATAGAGGCAGCCAAGACCGACACTCCCGTCTCGTCGCTGTTGTCGAAAGACGGCCTCGCCCAGATGCTCCAGCAGACTTCGCCAAGCCTTCCTGCTCAGCCTGTTCAGAAAGGGCAGAAATGGGACAAGCGTCGCACGTTCGACTCGGCGTTCGGCAAGATGGCCCAAACCACGGAATTCGAATTCACAGGAATGGACGAGCGAGACGACCGGTCACTCGCGCATATTCGAGTCACCAGCGAACTGAAGGTCGAGACGCCGGCCGAAAAGGCTCGGAGCGTCCTCAAGTCGCAAACGCTGAGCGGCGCGCTGTGGTTTGACGGCCAGGCCGGCCTGATGAGAGAGTCGTCCGTTCGTCAGGAACTGAGATCGGAACGGGCCTATCGCAATACGGTCATCGAAGTGCATTCTGTCAGCACGTTGACCATGAAAGTAAGCGAAACGCCTTGAGTCAAGTTGTTCACCGCCTCACCAGTCCACGAAGATGCCGATGACGGAATTCAAGACCATTGCCACCGTTGGTTCGATCCCCGAAGGGGAGGGCCAGGCTTTCGCAGTGAACGGACGGAACGTCGCCGTGTTCTGTGACGGCGGAGAATATTTCGCAATCGATGACGCTTGCCCGCACATGGGAGCTTCGCTCGCAAGCGGCCCCGTGGAAGAGGGAATCGTCGCTTGCCCCTGGCATGCCTGGCGATTCTGTATTCGCAAAGGCACCTGGTGCGACAACCCGAAGATTGCAATCGACAGTTTTGAATTGCGAGTGGAAGGGGAAGACATCCAAGTCAAAGTCCCGCCTCCAGCGCCACGCGGCGGAAACGCTCAAACCGCCGGCGACGACGAGCTTGACAATTCAGCGTAGCATCGCCTCGGAAATCCGTCGGCCGACCTAATAGCTCATTTCAAGTAGAAGCGACGATCGCCCACATGCTCAATGTCGATCTGAAGAACAGGCTAGTCAGCAGCATCTTGCCTCGAGTTCAAACGCCAGCTCAATACCTCGGCGGAGAACTCAACATGGTTCGCAAGAACCATGGCGACGTGGCCGGAAAGCTATGCATCGCTTTTCCGGACGCCTATACGATTGGA
>CAZWOU010000164.1:4232-15603 GCA_964635375.1 uncultured Pirellulaceae bacterium
CTGCAAGTCCTTTACTCGTTGATGAATGCTCGTGAGAGTTGGGCCTGCGAGCGAGCGTTCACGCCCTGGCCGGACATGGAGCACGAACTGCGCAGCAGCGGAACGCCCCTCTACAGTTTGGAGACCTTTACGCCACTGTCCCATTTCGATGTGATCGGTTTCTCGCTGCAGTATGAAGTCGGATCGGTGAACGTCCTCACCATGCTCGACCTGGGAATGATTCCGATCCGATCCGAGCAGCGTACTGCGGCCGAACCGCTGGTCATCGCTGGCGGGCCCTGCGCCCAAAACCCAGAACCAATGGCGCCATTCATCGACCTGTTCGTCCTCGGTGATGGCGAGCCGAGTTTGCCTTTGATCTGCGACATGTGGATCGAATTGCGGGAAGCCGCGAAGTCGGACGGCGGCTTGAAGACGGGTGAGGCTGGTCGGCAGCAACGAGGCGAGATTCTTCTGGAGATGGCTAAGCGACTGCCGTTCGCCTACATTCCGCGGTTCTATCGACCTGAGCACGCGAGCGGTCGATTCTCCTCGCTGCAAAGAACAGACGCGGATGTGCCGGAGGCGATTCAACCCTGTGTGATTCGGGACCTGGACAGCGTCCCATTGCCGACCAGCCCAATCGTGCCGTACATCGAATGTGTGCATGATCGAATTGCCGTCGAAATAATGCGAGGTTGTCCCTGGCAGTGCCGTTTCTGCCAAAGTACGGTGATCAAACGTCCTTTGCGGTTACGCAGCGTAGACACGATTGTCCAAGGCGCACTCGAAAGCTATCGAAATACGGGCTACAACGAAATCTCCGTGCTGTCTTTGTCCAGCAGCGACTACCCCCATTTTGAAGAACTGATCACTCGACTCAAGGAAGTCTTCCGTCCGCTCGGCGTGAATGTCTCCGTGCCCAGCTTGAGGGTGAATGAACAGCTGCGGAGCATCGCCGAGTTGATTGGCAACAAGCGCCGCTCCAGCCTGACGCTCGCGCCTGAGGCCGCTCGCGATGACATGCGAGAACAGATTCGCAAGAAGATCAAGAACGACGACCTCTACGAAGGGTGCCGAGCCGCGTTCGAGAACAACTACAACGCGGTCAAGTTGTATTTCATGTGCGGTTTACCCGGCGAACGCGACGTCGACCTGGACGGCATCATCGAGATGTCGGAGACGATCGCCAGAATCGGCAAGGAAGTCACGGGACGATTCCCGAAAGTGACGGCAAGCGTCTCCAACTTCGTGCCCAAGTCTCATACTCCCTACCAGTGGAATGGGATGCAGACGCGCGACTACTTTGCTTGGGCCCACGAGTATCTGTTTCAGAAGAAGAGTATGCGAAGTGTTCAATTGCGGCGACACGATGTCGACACAAGCCTACTCGAGGGCGTCTTGAGCCGAGGCGATAGACGCGTTGGCGACGCGATTCAATTGGCATGGGAGCGAGGCGCGCGGATGGATAGCTGGTCGGAACACCTGGACTCGAACCGCTGGTGGAAGGCCTTCGCCGACTCCGATGTCGACGTCCTCCAGACCGCCCACCAACCGTACGAACTGGGCGACAAGCTTCCTTGGGGCCATGTCAACGTGAAATCAGGCCAAGCGTTCCTCGAAAAAGAACAGACGCGGTCCGCGGTTCAACTCAACGCCATGGCGGAAAACCACGGCGCCGCCCGAACTCAACAAGACGCCAGCTGACCCTTCCCGGCGAAGTCGGCATGAGCATCAACGGTCGAACGGACGATTTGGGAGGTCTTGATGCAGAAGAAGGCAATGCAATTGACTATGGTGGGCTGGTTTGTCGCAGCCTGCGCATTGAATCAAGTTTGCTGCGCTGTTGCGGCGACGCCAGCCAATGATCCCAAGCTCGTGGAAGCTCGTCGTTTGTGGCTGAGGGGGCGGTATGGCGAAGCCGAGGCCGCGGCGCGGGAACTACTACCGGCGACGCCCCATGCGGTCGTCATCCTCTCACGTACGCTGAATGAGACTGGTCGACGCGGCGATGCGATAGACGCCCTCCGCGCCGCCGCGAAAGCCTCTGACGAAAAAGCCGTCTATGTACAGGCCGAGTTGGCCTTGTTGCTCCTTGAAATTGGCGAATACGACGATGCGTTGCACTCGGCGGAGCAAGCGGCCGTTGACGGGAAACTGCTTCCGGCAGCCGAGTGGGTCTCCGCCGAACTACATCGCGTTCACGGCCGTCTCAAGCAAGCAGAGTCGGGCTATGGCCGACTGCTTGAACGCCTGAGGGGCAACGAACCAGAGTTAGACGTGGAGACGCTGCTTTGGGTTGCCCGAGCCGCGATTCAACAGGCGCGTTGGGGGGGGCCGAGTGGTCGATACGAGACGGTGGTCCGTCGACTGCTTCCGCGCATTCATCGTCAAGAGAAGACCTTCTGGCCCGCGCGACTGTTTGCCGCTCAGCTCTACGCAGAGAAATTTAATCCAGCCCAGGCTGATGCGGAAATCGATCTGGTTCTCGCGACCAACCCCAACGCGGCGGGCGCGCACGCGTTGCGAGGCCAAATGGCCGTGGGCCGATTTGACTCACATCGCGCTGGCGCCGCTTTGGCTCCTCTCCGCCGCACGAACCCCGGCTCTGCCGTGGCGAATTGCCTCCAAGCCGAATTGGCTCTACAACGCTGGCGTTACGCGGAGGCGGTTGCCTTGCTGGACGAATCGAAACAGGAGAACCCTCACGATGAGCGGATGCTAGGCGTATTGGCCGCCGCGATGTGGGGCAGGGCAGGGCTGCACGAACCAGCGCCGGCGGATGTGCTTAAGCTGGTGCAGAAGGTCGAGGACTTGAATCCGCATTGCGCCGTGTTCTACGAATCGTTAGCCTCACAAGTCGACGGCATGCGCAAGTTCCCCTTTGCTGTCGAACTCTTTGAAGAAGCAATTCGGCGCCAGCCGAACCGCATCGGCGTACGAGGCCGCCTCGGTCTCTTGCTGATGAGACTTGGACGCGAAAAGGAAGCGGAGGCGTTGTTGACTAAGTCGTTTGAGAACGATCCCTTCAACGTGCGCGTTAAGAACATGCTCGAGGTTATCGACGTGATCAAGGGTTACGCCACCTTGGAAACAGAGCATTTTGTTATCCGCTTCGACCGCGGACCGGACGGCGTTCTGGCCGAGCAAGCCGCGCGGTACTTGGAGCAGGATGTCTACCCTCAGCTAACCAAGAAACTGCAGTTCGAGCCGCCCGGAAAGACCTTGATCGAGATCTTCAACAACGCTCGGAATTCAAGCGGACACAACTGGTTCAGCGCCCGGATGGTCGGTCTCCCGTTCGTGGGAACAGTTGGCGCCTGCGCGGGAAAGATGGTCGCGATTACTTCTCCCAACGGAATCAAGAAGAAATTCAATTGGGCTCGCGTGCTGAGACACGAATTCGTCCATGTTGTGAACTTGCAACAGACCAACTTCCATATTCCCCACTGGTTCACCGAATCCTTGGCCGTACGGCTTGAAGACGCGCCCCGACCTGCCGAGTGGGATGAGATTTTGGCGCGACGACATGCTTCGTCCAGCCTGTTCACGCTGGCTAACATTAACTCCGGCTTTATTCGCCCGAAGAGCAGCGACGACTGGACGTTGGCCTATTGCCAGTCCAACCTCTACTCGGATTTCTTTGTCGAACGATACGGAGATCAATCGCTGTCCAAGTTACTGGCCGCCTACGCCGACAATCAAAGCACTGAGCAGGCCGTGGAAAGTGCACTGGGAGTTTCGCTGAAGACGGTGGAAAGAGGATATGCCGAGTTCATCGACGAGATCGTCAAGGGCGTTCATCTCAAACAACAGTTGGAGACGCCGATCGGGGACCTGCAGCGACTTGCGGACGAGAATCCCGATGACGCCGATGCGCAAGCCGAACTGGCGTTGGCCCTGTTGAAACGAAACCGCAAACCAGCCGCTCGCAGGTCGGCGCTGGCGGCTCTCGAGTTGCAACCCGCCCAACCGCTCGCCGAGTTCGTCATGGCGAGGCTTGAACTCTCGATCGGCGATCGGGAGTCCGCGCTGGCCAGACTTGAACGGGCATACGACAGCGAGTCGCCCGAGGAAGACGTTCTGCTGTTGCTGGCGGCCCTCAAGCTCCAGGATGGCCAGTTCGACCGGGCGGCGAGCATCATGGCGGTTGGCGCCAAGGCGTTTCCGCACCCAACTCGCTGGCTGAAGCAATTGGCCCGAGTCCATTTGAAGGCGAAAAACGACAAGGCGTTGTATCCAGTCTTGGCCCGCCTGGCGGACGCAGAGGGGGATAGCCTGCTCTACCGCCAGAAGCTGATTCAGATGGCCGACAAAGCCAAGAATTACGATGATGTCGTCAAGTGGGCGAACCAATCATTACAGATTGACGTAATGGACGCCGGGCACCACGCCCAGTTGGGCCTCGCCCTGCTCGAACTCGGCAAGTCGGCCGATGCGGTCAGGGCTTTACAGACCGCTATTCAGCTCGATCCAAACACGCCAAGCTGGCGATTCGGCCTGGCGCGAGCCGCCAAAACTAACGGCGATCACAAGCTCGCAAGGACTGTGTTGGCGAAACTAGCGGAAGAATCGCCCGATTACCCTGGTGCGAAAGAGCTGCTCAAGGAACTTAAACATGACCGGTAACAGCCATGCTGATGGGCAATCAACAGGCGCGACGAGCAGCGAGAACAAGAAGTGTGCCGCGGAAGCGCGTGCCGACGGGCAATGTACCGACGGGCAATGTACCGACGGGCAATGCGGAGGCTTAGACTCGCCGGCTGAGGCGGTGGTTTCGATCGGGGAGTTTCAAGCGTTGATCCGCGAGATGTACTTCGAGAAAGACAAGGCTCGCGGCGTCGATGGTACGTTCATGTGGTTGATGGAGGAGGTGGGAGAGCTGGCCTCCGCGTTGCGGACTGGCGATCAGGCCAACTTGGAGGAGGAGTTCGCCGACGTCTTGGCCTGGCTGACAACGATCGCTAACGTGGCCAACGTCGATTTAACCGCATCGCTCACGCGCAAGTACGGTTCGGGGTGTCCTGGTTGCGCTCAATTCGTCTGCCGTTGTGATGACGCGGCCAAACCCTAGAATCCAACCTCAATCTTGGAATCGCCGAGTCGACGGAGTCATGGGTTGTTCTTGCAACCGGCTGCACGGACTATGCTGAGAGTTGTTTATCATTCTTTTTTCCAGAGCCCGTCCAGAGGGACGAATGGATAAAGTGCCTCTTCGAGAGTCGGGTGCCGCCCGTGGCCGTTGGCCATCCTGTTCTTGCGCGGCGTTGGCGTTGCTGATTTCGATGTCGATATGCGGCGACGGTTGGTCGCAGCAGGCGACGATTGAGTCCGTTTCGATGGGCTTTGACAGCCAGATTCAGGTCGGATTCTGGGTGCCGGTGCAGGTTCAACTGAGCGACGGCGCCGAGCAGGTTCGCATTGAAGTTGAAGCGCCAGACAGCGATGGGGCGAGAGCCGTTTACCATCAGCAGGCTTCTGTGTCGGGCGATCTGCACCGCACGATTTATGTCAAGCTTGGGCGTCGACGCGGACGAGTCATCGTGCGGTCTATCAATACAGCCGACGAGGTCGTGGATGAGCAGTCGTTACAGCTTGAACGCGATGTGACTGTGCACGTGTCGACTCGCGAGTCGGTTCTCTGCCTCGCGCCGGCGGATGCGGGCTTTGTCCAATTGAAGAGCGTGTTTCGGCGGCTCCAACACCGTTCTCCTGACGAGCGGCCGCTGGCCTATTACATCAACTCGGCCAAAGAACTCCCAGACGCGTGGTATGGCTACGACAGCATCGACCGGATATTTATCACGACCAGCGAAACGGGCGTCTTGGAGGACATGACCGTTCGCCAACGCGCGGCGTTGGAACTGTGGGTCCGTCTCGGCGGCCGACTGACCATCTGCGCCGGACGTCGGTCCGAGCAGATCATTGAACTGTCGTCGATCAAGAGCTTGCTTCCGGAGGGCGTCCCCAGGAGAGTGACCCAGCAACGGGCTGTTGGCTTGGAAAAGTTTGTCGTGCAGGCGACCGAGCCGCTCGCCGCCTATCCCATGGCGCTATGGAACAAGCCGCGAGGCGTTGTCTTGGCTACGGAGCGTTCCTTAACAGGAGAGGATCGCGCCGTGATCATGCGTTACCCGCACGGGTTGGGGATGGTGACGGCCGCGATGATCGATCTCGATCAAGCCCCCCTCAAGAACTGGGAATCGCTCTCGGTCGTGCTGGGCGGCGTGCTCCAAATAGGCGACCAGGATCGTGGCGACGACGACCGGGGCAACGCGGCGATGGGGCAGATCACCCACATTGGCTACGAAGACCTGAGCGGGCAATTGCGATCGGCCCTCGAACAGTTCAAGGGTCCCAATGGGGGCAGTGTGATCATTGCATTTTCGTTGATCGCCGCCTGCATTGTCATCTACATTCTCCTCGTTTCGCCGGGCGACTATTTTCTCTTGAAACGGTTGTTCAGCCGAATGGAATGGACATGGCTCACATTTCCGTTGATGGTATTGCTCGGCTGTGGTGCGGTTTATTACGCCGCGAATCGCTGGCGATCGCCCGAATTGACGGCGAACCAAGTCGATGTTGTTGATTTCGACTACGCCACTGGAACCTTACGAGGCCGCTCATGGTCCAGCGTCTACTCGCCGCGAACAAACGCCTTCGATGTGTCCGTCAAACCGAATTTTGAATTGCGTTGGAAGGATGGGGGCGGAGCGGCTTCGGAAGGACGGCTGATCTCGTGGATGGGGCTGCCGGGGCGCGGGCTAGGCGGCCTCAATGC
Organism: uncultured Pirellulaceae bacterium; assembly: GCA_964635375.1. Classification (GTDB taxonomy): domain Bacteria; phylum Planctomycetota; class Planctomycetia; order Pirellulales; family Pirellulaceae; genus CAZMNY01. The sequence goes on from CAZWOU010000164.1 coordinate 10,993, forward strand.
CTCGACCAGAGGCGCCTTCTTTGGTTCGCCCTATCAAGTCGATTGGGACGCCAAGCGACACGCGGCGTTAAGCCAACTCCCGATTGCCGTCGGCTCGACGAAACAGCTGGCCGCCACGTGGTGGCAGTCCCAAGTTGTCGCGGGCGATGTCAGTTTGCAGCGCAAGCGAGAATACTTGCAGGGCGAGTTCACCAACCCGTTCCCAGTTGAGATCGAAAACGGCGTCCTGTTCTACAACGACTGGGCCTACAATGTCACTCGGCGCATTCTTCCCAACCAATCCATCTCGATTGCCGAACTCGAAGAGCCGAGAGATTTGGTCTGGAAACTCACGCGGCGCCGCGTTGTCGATTCGCGCAAGACCAACAGCTATGAGACGACTCCCTGGAACGTCGTCGACTCAGACGTTTCCCGACTTGTTGAAATCATGTCCTTCTATCAGATCGCGGGAGGCAAGTCCTACGCGAGACTCTCGCATCGATACATCGATCAGCTGGACTTGAGCGAACAACTGCGGCAAGGGCGAGCGATTTTTGTCGGTCGAGCCAAAACGTCTGGAATGGAGTTTCAACGAGGAGGTCAGCCGCTGACCGAAAAGGGCGGGAGATGGGCGTATTACCGCGCGATCTTCCCGGTGGCCGATCCTGTCGCAGCCAAAGGCAGTGCTGAATGATCAAGACAACCGACCTGACAAAGAAGTATGGCGAGATGTACGCGATTCGCGGCATCGAACTGGATTTGGAAGAGGGTGATCTGTTCGGCTTTATCGGTCCGAACGGCGCCGGAAAAACCACCACGATGCGGATCATCGCCACGTTGCTCAATCCGACTTGGGGCGAAGCCTACGTGTGCGGCCATTCGATCTACACTCATCCCAAAGAGATTCGACGGTTAGTCGGCTACATGCCCGATTTCTTCGGCGTCTATGACGACATGAAGGTGATCGAATACCTTGAGTTCTTCGCCGCCGCCTATCGCATCAGCGGTGAATCTCGGCGGCGGCGCTGCGATGAGTTACTGGAGATCGTGGACCTCGACTTCAAACGCGATGCCTACGCCAACACGCTCTCACGAGGTCAGACGCAACGGCTTGGATTGGCCCGCGTGTTGATTCACGACCCACAGGTCTTGCTGCTCGACGAACCGCTCAGCGGACTGGATCCGCGAGCCCGAATCGAAATGCGAAATCTGCTCAGGCGACTTGGCGGTATGGGGAAGACTATCGTCGTTTCCAGCCACATTCTTCCCGAGTTGGCCGACATCTGCAACAAGGTCGGCATCATCGATCGCGGCGTTATGTCCGTGAACGCCGAAGTTGCCGACGTCATGCGACAGGTGTCCGAGCGAATCGTGTTGTTCATCGAGGTTGCTGGCGAGCCGGAGAAGGCGGCCAAACTGTTGGAGCAACACGACCTGGTCGACGCGATCAAGATCAAGGAGGGCCGCATTAGCGCGACGCTCATCGATGGCTGCACCGACTATGCCGTTCTCTCAGTTGCACTCGTCAAGGCGGGGTTCCAACTCAAGCTCTTCCGCGAAGAAGAAGTCAACCTGGAATCCGCATTCATGGCGCTTACCAAAGGCATGGGCGCCAAGCACTAAGTCGCTTAGTCGCCGGAGATCTTCAGTTCCGCAAACTCGCGAACGCGGTTCTCGATCGCCGGCTCGACAGGCAGTCGCTCCATGCTACTGGCGCCGTAGAATCCGACGACGCCGTCGGTGTTGTCCAGAATGTACCGAGCGTCATCGGGCTCGGCGATGGGGCCGCCGTGACAGAGAACCAAGATATCCGGTTTCACTGCTCGCGCCGCATCATGCATCGACTGAACTCGCACAGCGGACTCTTCAAGCGACAAGGCAGATTCGGCGCCGATCGATCCTTTCGTCGTCAAACCCATGTGGGGGATCAGTATGTCCGCGCCAGCCGACGCCATCGCCACCGCTTCGTCTGGGTTGAAACAGTATGGCGTCGTCAACATGCCGAGTTCGTGGGCGGTGCGGATCATGTCGACCTCCGGTCCAAAGCCCATGCCCGTCTCTTCTAGATTCATGCGAAAATTGCCATCGATCAGTCCGACCGTGGGAAAATTTTGAACTCCGGAAAACCCTGCCGCGTCGACTTGCTTGAGAAAGAGCTTCATAACTCGAAAGGGATCCGTGCCGCATACGCCGGCGAGCACCGGTGTTTGCTGGACCACGGGGATGACCTCCTGAGCCATCTCCATCACAATCCCGTTGGCGTCGCCATAGGGCATCATGCCAGAGAGCGATCCACGCCCGCCCATTCGAAAGCGACCCGAATTGTAAATCACCAGCAGGTCGGCGCCGCCCCGCTCGGCCATCTTCGCGCTGATCCCGGTACCCGCGCCGCAGCCGATGATCGGCAACCTGCGCGAAACTTTCGCTCGCAACTGATCCAGAATTGCCGTCCGTTGAAACATACCCATCGCTAGCTCCTGGCTTTGTCTTGGATTAGCTCAAGCAATCGGCGAGCGGCGGCCTGGGCGAACTGCGGATCGTTGATGTGGCAAGGTAGCTCCACAAGCTCAACGTCGCCGCAGCCCCGGCGTATCGCATCGAAAAGAGATTGCCGCGCCGCGGGGTCGTCGAATGGTTGGCCAGCCTGATCGATCGCCGAGACCCCCTCAAGCGGCAAGATGATGGCCGAGGGACCTTGGGAAAGAGCCACTTTGCTGGCGATCTCTTCACCTAACCTGCAACATTCGTCCGAAGTCGTTCGCATCAAAGTCACTGTTGGGTTGTGCACATAGAACAGCCGATCGGCGAATTTGTCCGGCGTCTCACCGCCGAAATTGACCATGTCCATCGCTCCCACCGAAACAACCTGCGGGACGCCCATCTCGGCGGCTGCGGTCAAGCGACTCGGACCGGCCGAGAGAATCCCGCCGACCAATTCATCGGCCAGTTCCGTGGTCGTGATGTCGAGCACGCCGACGATCAGCCCCTCGCGAATTAGCGACTCCATCGCCTGGCCGCCGTTGCCTGTCGCATGAAACACCAACACCTCGTAGCCAGCGTCTTCGAGGATTCGACTCGCCTGCTGAACGCAGGGCGTCGTGACTCCGAACATCGTCGCGGCGATCAATGGGCGGTCGCCCGTCTCTTCCACGGGCGGCGCCTTAATCGCACCGACGATCGCGCCGGCCGCCTGACGAAGCACCTGCCGACTAATCCGATTCAAACCGGCGATGTCAACAACCGAATTCAACATGAAGATATCTTTGTCGCCCACCCAGGCGCGAACATCGCTCGACGCCAATGTGCTGACCATGACTTTGGGAATGCCGATCGGCAACGCCCGCATCGCCGAGGAGCCGATGGTCGTCCCCGCAGAACCGCCGATGGCGATGACGCCGTCAACCTCGCCGCGTTCGTGGGCTGCCCGAATCAACGCCTCCGCGCCCTCCGCCGCTCGAGTCACCGCGATACCGCGATCACCCGCGTCCGCAATCTCCGACAGATCTGCGCCACCGTAACGAAAGAGTTCTTCGCGCGTCACGTCGGCTGAAAAACCGGCTTCACCGAGGCAGCCGGTATCGACGACGACCACGGGCAATCCCAATCCCGAAATCAAGTCTCGCAGCAGTTGAGCCTCGACGGCCTTGGTGTCCAACGTTGCGAATAAATAGACGCTCATAAGGCAACCCAATTCTCATCGGCTGGAAGAGAGGGAAAAGTCGAAAGCAACACAAGTATCGTAGGGAAGTTAGAGAGCGACAGGTACGCAGGAAATGGCGCCGACCTGGGCGATCTTTCTCTGCAATCTCAGTGCCCCCGTGTTTCACGAACGAGAGAGACTGTCTGTTCCTCGTCGCGTATTCCTCGTTGCGTATTCCTCGCCGCGATCTCGATCATTCAGATCTCGATCATTCAATAGCGAGCAACATCCTCGGCGGCGTTTTCCGGCGAGATGTCCTGAATCACCTCTTGAGCCTTCTGGGTCATCATCCGCAAGTCGCTGCCGATGGCAATGAACTGCATTCCCTGTTCAGCTCGTTGCAATGCCGAGGGGGCGTCCATGGCGTGAATGCCTGTCGGCGTGCCAACCTCCTTTCCCACTTCAATCACACGCTGAACCGCCGCTTCGTGCGCTTCGGCTGTGGGAAACTCGCCGTCATCGGCTCGCATCTGAAACCGCAGATCGTTGGGACCGATGAAGATCGCATCGCAGCCCGGCAAGCTGTAGATCTCTTTGGCGTTGGCGACCCCCTGAGGGCTCTCCGTCTGCAACACCACGAGAATCTCGTCGTTGGCCCGGGCATAATAGTCGCCAGCGGCGGCGCCAAAATTCATCGAGTGCATCCCGCCGCCCACGCTTCGGTTTCCGGTCGGCGGATACTTTGCCGCCGCGATCGCCCCGCGGGCTTGCTCCACCGTATCCACCATGGGCACCACAATCCCCCAGGCCCCCGCGTCCAACACTCGCTTGATGTAGTGGTGGCTGCCCTCGGGAACCCTCGCCAGAGGTACGCAGCCCGCGTCCGCGATCGCCCCAAAAAGAGCCGTCGCTTGGGACCAATCGATGGCTGAGTGCTCGATATCCAATGTCAGCCAATCAAAGCCAAGCCTGGCGAGAACGCGAGTGGCGAA
>CAZWOU010000164.1:15613-16037 GCA_964635375.1 uncultured Pirellulaceae bacterium
ACCGAAGGTGGCTTCGCCCGACTGGAGTTTTTGTTTGACGGGATTGGTTTTCATCGGTTGTATTCTAGGAGAGCGGGGGAGGGGGGCGCGGACAGCGACGCCACCGAGGTCTCGAGCTAAATCGAACCCGAGGGTGAAACCGATTTCGCTCGCCGAAGAGCTACACTTTAGGCGCCCACGTCAACCGTGGAGCATCGCTAATAGTGGAACATAGTTGAGTCAACGGATCCACCGGCCTGGCATTCGATCGGGACGCGCGGCAAGCAAAAGTTGCTGCGGACACAGGCGGCCAGGAGGATGCGGGGTATAATCTGTTGCACAGGCGGCATGAATCAGTCAATTGGCGGTACCCACGATGATCCGACAGCGAACAGTCCGGCAGTCAACAGTCCGGCAGTCAACAGTCCGGCAGCGAACCAGAATC
>CAZWOU010000165.1:0-7708 GCA_964635375.1 uncultured Pirellulaceae bacterium
CCTCAGCATTGGATCTGAAGGGAGATTCGGTCTGGAATCGGGAACTTGGCGCGTTCAATTCGAAGTTTGGTTATGCACCATCACCCATTCTCTATCGCGAGTTGCTGTTGGTTGCGGCGGACAATCGAGGCGGCGGCTACCTGGTAGGGGTGGATCGCGAGTCGGGCAAGATTGTCTGGAGAAAGAATCGGCCTGAGATCGCCACCTATTCGTCTCCTTTTGTGGCCCATGTCGGGGGAAAGGACCAGTTGGTGATTAGCGGCTGTCACTCACTCTGTAGCTACGATCCACGGACAGGCGATAAGAACTGGGAAACGAAGTGCATCGCCGAAGCGACGTGCGGGACCGTGGTGACCGACGGGGAACGCTTTTTCGCATCAGGCGGGTATCCCGAGCGACAGACTGTGGGCGTTTCGGCGAGTGGAGAGATCCTCTGGCACGATCGAAACCACCTGTATGAGCCGTCCATGGTTTGCCTCGAGAACGTCTTGGTTGGCGTGTCCGATCGCGGAGTAGCGTACGGATGGAACCCGAAGACAGGAAAGATGTATTGGGAGCAGAGGATTGGCGGTTCGTTCAGCGCGTCGCCTGTCGCAATCAATGGATTGATCTACGTTCCGGACCTCAGAGGCAATACCTATGTATTTGAGGCAACTGAAAGTGGATTGAAGACAGTTGCCACGAATCAACTTGGAGACGACAGCTACGCCAGCCCGGCCATCGTCGACGGCCAGATTTTTCTCCGAGTTGGATTTGGGAGAGGTCCCCAACGGACCGAAAAACTCATCTGCATATCAGCCAAGGAGTAGGTCTAGCGAGTTTGATTCTGTCTTCGCTCTCAACGGAACGCTCAACTGCTAGATGACTTCTTAGAATCCTCTTGACTCAAGCTCGCTTATAATTGGGGGCGCCGCTTGCGTTCGACGGCGTACCGCTTAGGCTCTACGCTATCCAGATGGTCGTGAAAGCACGAATGTTGAGCATCAATCAAACGCCGGACATTTCCCGCCATGAGAAAAGCACTCGCAATTGTCGTTGCCATCCTGCTCGGTCCAATCGCGGCGGCTCCAGCACTGCGGGGGCAACAACCGAGTAGAAAACGTAACGTGTTGCTGATTTCGGTCGACGATTTGAACGACTGGGTCGGTTGTCTTGGCGGGCACCCCCAAGCAAACACGCCCAACATTGACGCACTTGCAGGACGGGGCACGCTCTTTGCCAACGCCCACTGTCAATCGCCTGTGTGCAACCCCTCGCGCGCCAGCCTATTGACGGGCCGCTACCCTCACACCACAGGGATTTATTTTTTGTCGCCTGGCTACCAAGCGGCTCCTGTGCTGGAAGGCGTCAAGACGTTGCCTGAACGATTCGCGGACGATGGGTATGAGGTGATGGGTGTTGGCAAGATCTTTCACAGCAAGGGAAATCGCGTCTTTGCCAAGGTCGGCACGTATGGCGGCAGCAACGGCGGCTTTGGCCCTCGTCCCGAGAAGAAGATCAGCCAGCCGCATGGACACCCGCTTTGGGATTGGGGCGCTTTTCCCGAACGCGATGACCAGATGCCCGACTACAAAGTCGCCAATTGGGCGATCGATCGACTTGAACAAGAATACGACAAGCCGTTCTTTCTCGCGGTCGGCTTCTGGCGGCCACATGTGCCGATGTTTGCCCCCAAAAAGTGGTTCGACTTGCATCCTCGTGATCGCATCAGGCTACCTGCGATTCGAGAAGACGATAACGACGACATTTCCAGCTATGCCTGGGACCTGACGAATCTCAACCACGTCTCGCCCAAACACAAGTGGGTCAAAGAGGCGGGGCAATGGGATCACGCAGTCCAGTCGTACCTAGCCTCTACATCGTTCGTCGATCATCAACTTGGTCGCGTGCTGAAAGCGCTTGAGAAGAGTGGGCGCCGCGACAACACTGTCATCGTGCTCTTCGCCGACCATGGATTTCATCTGGGCGAAAAAGATCGTTGGGCCAAACGGACTTTGTGGGAGGACGGAACCCGCGTGCCGCTGATCGTGGTTGATCCGAGTCGCAAAGGAGGACAAGTTTCCACCAAGCCAGCTGAGTTGATCGACATCTTTCCGACGTTGCTTGCACTGAACGGCTTGCAGCCAGATCCAACCCAAGAGGGGCAAAGCCTAACCGTCTTGTTGGACGACCCCAAAGCCTCGCAATGGAGACATCCCGCCATCACGAGCTTTGGCCCGGGCAACTACTCTGTGCGGACGGAGCAGTTTCGCTACATCCATTACAACGATGGATCGGAAGAGCTTTATGACCACGCCAGCGACCCCAATGAATGGCGGAACCTCATTCCGAACGGAAAGCTCGTCTCCGCCAAATTGAGCAAGGCGCTTCAGCAACATCGCGCTCAACTTCCCAAGAAGCAACACACTCTGCTACCTGGCAACTCAACCGGCCACAAGGCCTTTGAAGCCGCCGAGGCGAATCGGTAGCGCTGGCCGCGGACCGCCGCAAGAGTGCGGACCGCGGCAAGAGTGCCGCGGGCGAAACCTTGGCCCTTGGCAAGAGCTTGGCGTGCATTGAGCCCTCTACTTGAGCGACTCCAGGTAGGCGAGTAAATCAGCGAGTTCTTGCGGCGTGAGGTTATCGACGAGGCCGTCGGGCATCATCGATGCTTTCTGCTTGATTCGCTCCTCAATGGCGTCGTGCGAAATCGTCTTGGAGAGACCGTTCGTTTCTCGCAAGATCACGGTTTCGGCGCTTTCACTAACGACGAACCCGGTCACGACGACCCCGCTGTCAAGCGCGAACGAGTAAGTATCGAAACCTTGCGCAATCTTGGCGCTGGGCGTCAACACCGACTCTGCCAACTCGGGCCTCTTGTAGCGTTTGCCAATATCGACCAAGTGTGGTCCCTTGGGGTTCTGGCCATTTGCGAAGGTGTGGCAGGCAATACATGATTGGCTGGTAAAGAGCGGCTCGCCGCGTTTCGCGTCGCCTTCCAGTTTGACCGCGTTAGCCATCACTTGTTCGGGCGCCATGTTGGCGATCTGATTCGGGTTGTCCGGGTCGACCTGGGGAATCTCGATCGGCTTCGCAGGTTCGCTGCTGGCCGCTGTTTTGGAAAGCCGATTCAGACCGTCGATCTTTACCTTGTGCCGAGCAAGCTGAGCAAGGATGTGCTCCGATGTCGGAGTGTCAGCCTCAGAGATCGCAGTCCGGATCGCCGCCGCAATACGTTGGCTTTCAGTCCAAGTCTGGCGATCAAAATAGGGGCCGCTGGTGTCGGGCCGGGTGCCCCACCAGCCCGCTTTGTATTCGCCTTCACGGTGATAGAGCCGAATCAAGGTTGTGAGGATTTCACGGCGTTGGGATTGGTCGCGAGTCGTGCTGAGACGTTGAAACAGTCCGTTCACCGCGTCCACATTGTGTATGTACTTCAGCGCGGACAGAGCACCGTTCGCATGCGGCCCGTCGAGCGCTTTGAGTGTCGCGGTCGAAGCCTGGAGCGACTGCAATGCCCTCACCGCGAGATGGGGCAATACGCGGTCGGAATCGGGCTGATTCCAGACTGGCTGTTCAGTCGGCAGCTTCGAGTCTTTTGACCGTTGAGTCAGGGGGATGATGTGTTCAGCCGCATCGGTCCGGCCCAAACGTGCGAGGCTAATGAGTGCTTGAGCCTGCACGCGAGGATTCGGATCCTTGAGAGCCGCGATGAATGGTTCGACCGGAACGGAGCCCAGCTCTGTCTTGCGGTCGGTTATCGCCTTTAGTGCGAATTCGCGAATGGATGGATCGTCAGCCAGAGACAAAAGCGGCTTGGTCGACTCGGATCGATCGATTTGCTTGAGCGTAAAAATTGCTGCAACCCGGCCGAACAGCGGCTTCTTGCCGTCCGCTATGAAGTCGGCCAGGATCTTAGTTCGAGAGGCGTTGGGTCCCCGCCGCAAGAGTTCGCGTTGGCTATGAATTCGATGCGCGGCGCTCGGCGAAGCAAACAGCGAAACCAGTTGCTTGTCGTCCAGTTGGTCTAGAACTGGAAAGGGCTTGGGCGTGAAATCAACTGGAGTAATCTGGGCGACGTAGCCTACATTGGGGCCGCCATAGGCGAATTGGCCGTTCTTCCAACTGCTGACATACATCCGCCCGCTTCCGTCCACGTCGATATCAGTCGGTCGCTGCAGTTTAAGGAACGTCTCCTGATGGGGCGCGAATGTCGCGCCGGAGCTTGGGAGATTGTGGCGATAAACCTCGCTGCGTCCCCAGTCGCATGTGTAGAGGGCGTTGCCGAAAGGCTCAGGCCAGCGCAGGTCGTGAAAGAACATCGTCCCGCAGCCCGACCCACCGCCGTAGTTCGCCAGCGGCGGCATGATCTCCTCAGTGAAGTTTTTGTAGAGGGATGGATAACCGTACTCGGCGCCCTGCAAAATGTGAGTCACGCGGATATCCCAGCCACCGCCGTCATTCGTATTGTCGCGAGTGAAGACATTCATATACGGATCGATTGAAACGTCGAGAATATTTCGCAAGCCCCAGCAGAAGATTTCCATCTCCGACCCATCCGGCCGCACTCGAACAATACCGCCTCCCCGCCGGCTGAGAACAGTGCCATCCACACCCTCGGCCCGAGTGAATCCAAAATCTCCGACCGCGATGTAGATCCAACCGTCGATTCCCATCCGAATGCCGTTCGTCGTGTGGTCGGCGCCTCGCCGGTTCACCTCTTCCGTGCTGATTCCCGTAATCAGCGTCTCATGCCGGTCGGAAACTCCATCGCCATCGTCGTCGTGGTAGACACTCAGAGAGGGCGGGTGCAGGACCCATAAGGAACCCGCGTCAAAGATCAGACCGCGAGGGTGGTCCATCGTTGCGAATGTGTTGAACTTGTCTGCAACTCCATCGCCGTCGATATCGATACAACGCAAGACTTTGCCTTGTCCCGGCTTCTTGCCAAGCGATCCTTGCAAGTCAACTCCAACGAAGACTTCGCCGGTTGGCGCTGCTGTCAGACATACGGGATAATTGACAACCGGAGGCACGCCAAACATGGTCACGTTGAACCCGGCCGGCGCCTGGACGTCCGATGTGGTCGCCGCCGCTTGCCCTGGCGGTGCGTCGATACCCTTTGGTAAATCGGGCAAATCGCCGGTCGCGGCTTCGAACTCCCAGATGCTTCCCCAATAACCCCCTTTACTGGCGCCGAGGAAAGTCACTCGCAAGAACTTTACGTTCTTTGTTTTGACTTTATGCGAGGTGATTCGCCCAACCTTCTTGTTGGCCGACTGGTCGACAACCGTTGACCATTTGATTCCGTCTGCCGATGAGTCGACTTTGAATCGGTACGCGGTATTCGACTTCTCCCAGTGGATCCGCACCGCCTTAACGTCTTGCGGTTTCTCAAGCTCCACTTGCCATGTGCTTCCAGGTTCGCCATTGGCGGCGCACCAACGCGTCCTCAAGTCGCCATCGACGGCGTGGCGAGCGTAGTTCTTCTTGTTCGTCTCCTCTGAGCTGGCTTTGGTCTTGCGTCCGAAAGCGAGGTTGCCTTCGCCACAGCATTTCGAACCGCCGGACGAAGCGGCCTGCGAAGCGGGCTGCGGAGTTAGCTTGAGCAGCGATTTGATCTCTGCATTCGACTCGGCGCTCGCCTTATGAAAACTGTCGGCGTCGAGTCGATCGACCGACCAAAGCAGCCCACGAGTGATCAGGTCGAGGTATCGCGGCTCTGACATCGTTTCGTTGTAATGCCCGATTGTTGTTCCAAAGACGCGACCCTTGCCGTATTGGTTCGTCCAAACACAAACTTGAGGTTCGTTGTCGGGTTTGCGTTTCGCGTGCGCCAGGACCTCGGCGGTGGGAAACAACTTGACCGTGTGATACAACTCGCCCTTCGGCGCCACCCATGAGCGGCCGAACTCCTTCATGATCGGGTGGTCTGGTTGTTGGTTGTCGACCGAGTAGGCGTAGTGGGCGCCGTGTCGCGGAGACTGTACGCCAACGAATTCGAACCACTTGTCGTCGCCCGTTCGATAGCTGTGCATCGCGCAGTGAATCAGCAACGCCGGCAGGCCCTCACGATGCGGCCTAAGAATTCGCTCGACCCAATCCTTGTCGGAAATTCCGGCAAAACACTCGTTGTGCACCACGACGTCAAAACCGTCCGCCCAGTTGGGGTCCTCGTAGAGCGGTATCTTAGCGTTCGTTCCCGTCCCGCCTTGCTGCACAACGGTCCAAACGACATTGGCGCGAGCAGAAACTCCCTTGGAGAGAATTAGTTTTTGTCGTTGATAGTCATGGCAACAACCGCCCGTCACCAAAAGAGCGCGGATCGGCTTGTTTTTTGGTTCCTTTTCAGCGCCCTGAGCCAGGGACGGAGCCAAGACGGGAGCGAGCAACATGGCAACGCACCAGGCAAGAAGTCGTTTCATTGGACGCATCTATCCGTAAGTGGGGAGTTAATCTAACGCGTCGACAAGAGGTGTGTCGGTTTGAGGCACGGTCGTCGCGAGTGTGCCTGTAATATACTGGCGCTCTCCGACGGCAAACATACCCAGTACGTCCGCCTCGCCGTCGACCTCCGTAGGGTTGACGCTGTTCGCCATAAGGCCAGGATAGTTGAACTAAGGCCAGGATAGTTGAACTGCGCCGTGGCTCGGGGGAAACTTGGGATTCTTTTTCGGCGTTTCGATCAAGGAAATCGGTGATTGGTTGGCCCAAAAGTAATATGATGGTTGCTCCATCGAGCTAAAATCAACCGAGATCTCGGGCCACTATGTTGGTCTTGCGATCTGTGCAATTCACCTGGCGGCACGGGGTTGTCGCGGCAACCCATGTTCAGTAAATAGAGGCCCGACGATGCAGCATCTTTCGCCCCCACTCAACGTCTCGCATACGCTTTGGCTCGCTCTGGCCCTGCTGGCCGGCGTCGCGGCGGCGAAGCCGGCAGCGTTAACGGCCCAGGAACTTGCCACCAAGCAGAAATTGCTGCAAGCGGACGAAGTCTTTGATCCGGCCCACGTTGTTGAGATCTCGGTCCAGATGAAGGACGAAGACTGGCGGAAACTGTGCGCTCAGACGCGAAAAATCCTTCAATCGCTGGGGCGACAATCGCCTGCCAAACCATTCAGTTACTTTCCTGCTAGTGTCACCGTTGACGGGAAGAAGATAGACAACGTCGGCGTTCGCAAGAAGGGTTTCTTGGGGTCGCTCGACGGAACTCGCCCGTCGCTGAAGATCAAGTTCGATGAATACGTCGATCAAAAACCTTCTGCCGGTTTCGATCGCCTGACGTTGAACAATAACAAGCAGGATCCGAGTCGTTTATCCCAATATTTGAGTTACAAGCTGTTCAATGAATCCGGCACCATCGCGTCTCGTTGCAACTTTGCCAAAGTGACAGTGAACGGCCAATACCTGGGGATCTATTCCAACGTCGAATCGATCAAACCGCCGTTTCTGGCCCAACGATTCGGAGACGACTCGGGAGCGCTCTTTGAGGGTACGGCCGTCGATTTCTTTCCCGACTCGGTCGAGCGATTTGAGCAGAAGAACGACCACGCGGATTTGAAGTATATCCGCGAGATCGCAGAGATCATGGACCGAGACGAGTTCACTCTTGAGCAACTCGGCGAGCTCTTGGACATACCTGCGTTTGTCAAGTTTTGGGCAACTGAGAGCTTGATCGGGTTTTGGGACGGCTATACGAACAACCAAAACAACTACTTCATCTACC
>CAZWOU010000165.1:7718-10753 GCA_964635375.1 uncultured Pirellulaceae bacterium
GAAGTGAAGTCTGTTCACACAAAGTCCGTGCTCGCCAACCGGCTCTACTATCGTCCCGAGATGCAAGAGCTCTACTTCAAGACCATCAACCGATTGTTGGAAGATCACTGGCAAGAGGAAGCACTAACCGAAGAGATCGACAAGGCAGCCGATCTACTGCGGGAGCATGTCGCGAGTAGCCGCAGCTTCGACCGGGGAATAGCCAAGATGAAGTCTTTTGTGCGTGGCCGCCGAGCGACGATTGCCAAGGACCTCGAAGGCGGTGTTGCCAAGATTTCCCGCGGGGCGCGGAAGCAGTTTTCGTTTAAGGTCACCGGCACGGCCACCGGGTCTTTCTCAACCGAATGGTCTGAGACTTCCCCAAGCAGTCCCACAACTGCCGGGAAGGCGGAATTGAAAGCGGAGTTCCAAGGCAAGCCACTCGACTTTCGCGCGCTTGGCGTAACCGCGGAGCCGAACAAAAATGGGGGACAACGTGAGGCCGATGGGCGAGCGCCCCCGTCGATCGTGTTTCACGGACGCCGCAAATCAGATAATCAGCAGTGGATGATGACGCTAGCGACCAGCTCCGGAGCATTTCAGCCCTCATCGTCTCCGGCAGCTGTGAATGGAATCGTGGTTGAGGGCAGTCGGCTGTGGTTCTTGGCCAAGATGATGCTCAGCAAGGACAGACTCAGCCAGCTCATCATGGTCGACGGCACGGCCACCTTCGACCAGGCGAAACGCGAAGTCGGGGCGCCCGTCAGCGGCACCATTAAGGTGAATTTTGGAGCGTTTGACGGCGGCGATTACCTACCGCTCCGCTGATTCGTTCGCTTCCCGTCGAATTCAGGGATCCGCCGTAGGTGGGGCTGGCCGGGGATTGCACGGCCGCTTGGGCGATTGACCGAAACCGCGAATAGGTAACCGTCGGGTCTGAGTCGAAAACCTCGCGTTCTCGGCCTGGCTCGACAGTCAGCCGTCAACAGGCAAGTAGTCGTTGCATCTGGTTTGCGCTTGTCCGATAATAACCTGGACACCGCCGGACGGCTCCTGCCGTTGCCGCAGATTGTCACTCCTCTCTCCCCGCATGAGACAAGCTGATGAAGTTAGTTACCTCGTTTTCTCGCGTGCTCGTCTGTTCACTTGTCTTGACGGCAACCGCGTTTGCTCAAGTGCCATGCGGACCGGACGATTTTCCTCAATGGCGCGGTCCCAATCGCGATGGGATCTCGCGCGATAGGGGCTTGCTAAAGAAATGGCCGAAAAGAGGGCCGGAGGTTGTTTGGCAAGTCGACGACGTGGGAGTTGGGTACAGCAGTGTCGCGATCAAGGACGGCTTGATCGTCACGATGGGCGATTTGAACGGCGTAGAGCACATCATCGCCCTGCGAGTGGAGGACGGGTCGCGCGTTTGGGCGGTTCAGCCGAAACCCGTCGCAACGGCGTTGGCGGCCCGAGTCGAGCGTGAGTTCATAATCCTTGACAGGAACAAAGACGGAGTGGTTGATGAGGTCGAGGCTTTGTTCCGGTTGGGTTGGGACTTTCACAAGTATGACCGCGGCGCGGAGGCGACAGGAGTAGCCGCTCGCGCGAAGATGGTGATTAGCAGCCTCGATAGCGACAGTGATGGCCGGCTGACCTACGCTGAAGCCGGGCAACAGTTCCGTGACCGCTTCCCCAAAATGGACTCGTCCGATAGTGACAATCCCGGCGAAATAGCGGAGCGGCGCTCGGCGGCGTTGATTAAGGTTGCCGACGCAGACCAAGACGGCAAGGTGAGCCGTCAGGAATCGCGAAAATCCTATCTCGCCCGGGTCTTCTCACGCGCGGATCAGAGAGACCCGGCAACGAGGAAGTCGGATCAGGTTTTGACCCGCGAGGAAATCGTCGCTTACTTCAAGAAATACGAGGGGGGCGCGGACGGCGTGTTGACTGCTGAAGAAGTGACCAACTACTACGAGAGTCAAGTGAAGGAAGGCGACGGCAAACTATCGCGCGCAGAGTTGGCGGGATCCCTCGGCGGCTTCCGCAACGGTCAGGGAGATGGCCCACGCGGGACTCCGACCATCGATGGTGATCGAGTCTACGTTGAGGGCGGTAACGGTGATTTGGCGTGCCTGGCTCTCCACACTGGCGAAACGCTTTGGCACACGAGCCTCACCGCTGACCTTGGCGGCAGCCGTCCAGGCTGGGGATACTCGGAATCTCCTCTCATCACCAGCGACCTGGTGATCGTTACGCCAGGCGGACGCGACGGAGCGATTGCCGCCTTGAACAAGGAGGACGGCAAGGTTGTTTGGCGAAGCAAGGACTACACGGATCGAGCACACTACTCCTCGCCGGTCGTTGCGACCCTGGGCGGAGTCGCACAGATCGTTCAACTGTCGCAGAAGAACGTGTTCGGCGTCGCATTGGACGGTGGAGAATTGTTGTGGACTTATAGCGGCGCCTGCAACGGGACTGCGAACTGCTGCACGCCCATCGTCGCCGACGACCACGTGTTCGCCGCGAGCGCGTATGGAACTGGCGGCGGTTTGGTCAAGATTTCAAATGACGGCGGCGGGCAGAAGGCGACGGAGGCTTACTTTGAAAAGAAGATGGGGGTCCATCACGGCGGAATCGTCAAAATTGGCGACTACATGTACACCAACGGCGCTGGCAGCTTGACGTGCATTAACTACCTGACTGGCGAAATCGCTTGGCAAAACCGCAGTGTTGGGAAAGGATCCCTAGTCGCTGCCGACGGAATGCTCTACGTGCTCAGCGAGCGTCAGAAGATAGCGCTCGTGGAAGCGACTCCCGAGGAGTATCGGGAACTTGGCCGGATCGAGATCGAGAGCCGCGGCCGTCCTAGCTGGGCCCACCCCGTCGTGGCGGGAGGCGTTCTCTACATTCGCGATCAACATACGCTTACGGCCTACAAAGTGCGATGAGCGACTACCCAACACGTGGACCCCTAAGGAACTGGTTTCAGATGCGATTTCAAAGTGTGCTCCCTTTACCGTGGCTAGCGTTTGCCCTGCTCGGATTCAGTTCTCTCGAGACCCGTTTGC
>CAZWOU010000165.1:10763-15934 GCA_964635375.1 uncultured Pirellulaceae bacterium
CGCGCGGAGCAACAACTCAGCTCGCCTAATATCGTGTTCCTACTGACCGACGACCAAGCAACGATCACGATGGGCTGCTACGGCAACCGGGACGTGCAGACCCCCAATCTCGACAAACTTGCGGCCGCCGGTTTGGTGTTCGACAACCACTACGTAACGACCTCGATCTGCATGGCCAGTCGGGCCAATATCATGACGGGACTCTACGAATACCGAACGGGATGCAATTTCGGCCGTGGAAATATGCAGCCCAAGCAGTGGAAGAACAGCTATCCGATGCTGCTCCGATCTGCCGGGTATCGAACTGCGATTGCCGGAAAGTTTGGGTTTCAAGTTGAGGGCATGCGGGGATTGCCAGAGCGAGACTTTGATAAATGGGGTGGCGGGCCGGGGCAGACTCATTTTGAAACCGGCAGGCGTTCCTCAATTGGCGGGAGATTCCCTGCCGCGACTTCATTCGCGAATCGGTTGGCGCAAAGAAACCGTTTTGCCTTTCGATCAGCTATAAGGCGCCTCACCGACCCGTACGGCCTGATCCCAAGTTCGATCATATCTATCGAGATAAGTCCTTTACAAAACCTAAGAACTTTGGTCGTCAGCACGGCGCCCATTTCGCTGAACAGAGCAAGACCGGGAGGCAGTACCCGCGGTTCGAGGGATGGGGGTACGCGAGCGACTACGACAACACGATGCAAAAATACAATCAACTGGTTTATGCCGTTGATCAATCGGTTGGAATGATCCTCAAAGAGCTGGAGGAGCAGGGTGTCGCTGACAACACGATTGTGATTTTCACCTCGGATAACGGGTATCTTTGCGGTTCTCATGGGTACGGCTCAAAAGTGCTTCCGTACGAAGAGTCGGCGCGGGTGCCTTTAATCATCTTCGATCCTCGCGCAAAAACTTCACATCACAAGCGAACGCGGGCGCTGACGGGCAGTATTGACTTCGCACCGACCATGTTGAAGTTGGCTGGGCTGAAGCCGCCTCGTGGAATCGATGGCACAAGTCTTCTGCCGTTGTTGGCGAATCCGTCGGCAGAAGTTCGTGAAAGCCTCGCATTGATGAATTTCTGGGGTCCCGCCACCACCCACTCATTAGGCGTCGTTACGCGAAAATGGAAATACCTATTCTGGTACTCGGAGGAAGATGGAATGGTTGCGGCTGAAGAGTTGTTCGACATGAGCGACGAGCGACTTGAGCTGAAGAACATGGCAGGCGACGATGCTGTGCTTGGCGATCTGAAGGACATGCGAGCGTTGTACGATCGGCACGTCGCGCGAATCGGCGAACAGGCGATTAGTCGAGCGTATCGAAACTACAGTGACATCTTCGATCGCAAGCAAGGTTGGGACAGGAAAAAGGTCTTGTTGCAGCGGTGAATTGCACGAGAAAGGACCACCAATGCCTGATGCAAATATTGACCCGAAGCTGACGCACGTCACCCATCAGTGGAAGCACGACAGTCCGCTGATCGCGTGCCGTTTTGACCCCAAGGCTCGCTATGTCTTTTCAAGCGCCCAAGATAACAGCGTCCAACGCTGGGAGCTCAGTTCGGGCAATAAAGTGGTGATGAAGGCGCACGATAGTTGGGTCCGCTCCATCGGATTTACTAGCGACGGCGAACATGTCATCACGGGCGGCGCCGATGACCTGATCTGGTGGCCCGTGGCGGCCGACGCCCCCAAGCCAATCCGGCGAGTCAAGGCTCACGATGGCTGGATCCGCACGATGGCAACGAGCCCGGATGGAAAGTTGCTTGCAACCGGCGCGAACGACAATCTCGTTAAGATCTGGAACAGTCAAGACGGCACACTCGTGAGGGAGCTTGCTGGTCATGCGAAGGATGTCTACAGCGCGTTGTTTCATCCTTCGGGGGAGTCTCTGCTATCCGGTGATTTAGCTGGACAAGTTCACCAGTGGGAGGTCTCCACAGGCAAACTCGTTCGTAAGTTTGACGCAAAACAACTGCACACTTACAACGGAGGGCAGGGCGTGGATTTTGGCGGCGTACGCACACTGGCTCTCAGCGCCGACAAAAAACACTTGGCGTGCGGCGGATTGCACAAGGCCACAAATCCGCTCGGCGCCGTCAGTGAACCTCTGGTCTTAGTCTTTGAATGGGAGTCTCAGAAGCTCGTGCAGTCCCACATTGCAAAGGGTCTGAAGGGCGTTGCTTGTCGCGTTATTTTCCCCGCTGGAGAATTCCTCTGCGGCGCAACGGGCGGAACTAGTGGCGGATTCCTGCTGTTTTGGAAAACGGCTGAGCCGTCGGAGTTTCATCGCCTCAAGCTGCCAAATCTGGCTCGCGACTTGGACCTGCATCCCGATGGAACTCGGCTCGCTACGACCCACTATGATCGGCATCTTCGCATAAGCCGGATGGCCGCGAAGAAAGCTTAGCTTTTCGCCTTCCCACGCAGGATGCGAGAGTGATGAGTCGAAAGAATCGCGCGGGATGCGACTTAGTCCATCTCGATTGAAGAAATGCTGGATCGCCAGCCAAAGGACATATGAACGATGACGCGATTCGGCCTCAGGATCTCGCCAGAATCGGACGGGCCTTCTTTGCTCTTCAGTGAACTGCCCGAGGTTGCGCGACAACCGCGGCGGTTACCACCGAAACGTGTTCGCGGCATTGGCTGTTTCAATATGTTCGTTGAGACCTAAGCTGTCGTATTCGATCGAAGTGACCGGGCCGCAAGTGTGGACCGATTCCCAGCCGCCGCCGAGCGCCTTGAAAAGCGCGATTCGGTTCAGCGTCACCTTGGCGCGACTGACGATCAATTGGTCTCGCAGCGTCGTCAAGGCGCGTTGAGAGTCGAGCACGGTCTGGAAACTGGCGAGTCCTTGCTCATAGTAGATTTCAGCCAGCCGAATGGACTCTTGAGCTGCTGCGGCTGCGCGCGATAGAGACTCCGTTCTCGCTCGCTCCTGCACACATGATACGAGGGCGTCTTCCACTTCACCGATGGCGGAAAGCACGGTGCTTTGATATCGGGATGCGGCTTGGGAGAAGCGAGCTTCCTGCGCGTGTACTCGATTGCGAATCCGATCGTAGTTCAAGATGTTCCAAGTGAGTGACGGCCCCACGGTGTGCGAGATGCTTGGTCCCGTGAAGAGGCTGCGGATTTCAGTCGAGTCGACGCTAATCGTTCCGAGTATAGAGAGCTGAGGGTAGATTTCCGCAAACTCGACGCCGATTCGCGTGCTCTCGGCCACAACCCGCCTTTCCGCACTGAGAATATCGGGCCGCCTGCGAATCAACGAGGCGGGCGTACCCAAGGCCAGCTCTTGCGGCCCAGTCGGTATCGGTCCATGCCCGATACTCTCTCGCAAGTTGCCTGGGACTTCGCCAATGAGGACGCAGAGTCGATTCTCGGCCGTCTGGGCGCCGATTTCCAAGTGGGGGATAGACGCCTTAGTGGCGTGAAGACTCGACTCGGCCTGGGCGGCGTCGAGAGGCTTGGCCAGGCCGGCGCGGCGGCGATCTCGCGCGAGTCGCAGCGTTCGTTCTTGGATCTTGACGTTGTCGAAAGCGACTTGGATCCGCTCCTCATACATCCGCAGCTCAACATACGTGGCCGCTACATCACCAAGCAGTATCACCATCGCGTGGTTGTAGTCGCCGTCAGCAACGTCGATCTCAGCGTCTGCAGCCTCGAGCAAGCGGGCCTGCTTTCCCCAAAAATCCAATTCCCAGATCGCGTCGAAGCCGGTCGAGAAAAGGTCGTATCCATCCTGGGAAAGCAACGCGTAGGGGCTGCTGTTCCCGCTGACTTTCTTGTAGGAATAGCTGCCATCGAGGTCCATCTGCGGGAGCCGCTCCCTCGTCACAACACCCCGTTTCGCCCTTGCTTCCATGATCCGAGAATACGCGCTTTGGAGTCCCGGGTTCGCCACGATCGCTTGGGCGATGAGCTTGTCTAACGCGGGATCGCGAAACGTCGACCACCACGGACCCCCGATCGACTCGTCGCTGAGCTGGTCGGCCGGATGAGAGTGCTTCCAGTTGGTTGAAACCAGCGGATCAGGCACCGCGTAATCCGGGCCAACCCGGCACCCCATGGCCGCAGCCAGTGTGATGAGTAGGAGCCAAATGGGCCATCGAGTGGGGCCCGCATACCCCTTGATCGAAGGAGTCTGCGCACCGGAGCGGCTCCCGTTGGGCAACTTCTTCATTCAATGGAAGCATCGATTTGACCGCTAATATTGGGCGCAGAGCCAGAACTCGCACTTCAGGCGCAGAACGCGCTAACTCTCAGATTCGGCAAATTCGCTTCTACTATTATCGAGTCTGCCTCCCAATCGTCTTGACTGCTCTCTGGGGAGGAGAGTAGGGAAATCTACGCGTAAGCCTTAGGCGTCATCCCAACCTGTCCGGTTGTGGCGATTATACATGCCGTGCGGGCAGAACCTCGCAGGCCGCAGATCGCAAGTCAACGTGGCGCGCGCCCCATGCCTTCGTCCAAGCAGTTCCTACTTCATCTGCCCTGGCAAGTAACCGGACCGTCATAACCGCTACATGCTGCCAAGGAGCACAGCGGTTGGAAAACTGACGAATGTGCCGAGAAAACAGCCGCCACACACGGCTTGAATCAAGTACACATTGGACGATGACGACTGGACGGCAGCAATTCCGACGGCGATTGCAAATGCCCCTAGCGGTGCGAGACAATGAATGAACAGAATGCCGTTGAGGCGCCAGGCAATGTAGACTATCGACAGCAGGATCCAAGAAGCGACAAGCGGCCCCACAAAGGAGTCCTTCAATGAAAAGGGTACGTCCGCCTGTCGAGTGATTTCGAGCATTGCAGATAGATAGGCACAAACCCCAAGCATGTACGCCAACAAGTTGCGCAGTGAGAATCTCGTCACGGGCGCCGGCCTCATGTTCGATCAATCCAGTCGCGGAATTCTCCCTCGATAAGCGCTATGCTAACGCGCCCTGAAGAAAATTCCAGCTCCATCAGAGGCAAGGCAGGACCACGATTGGTAGAACTGAAGCAGAAATTGGACCAGAAGGACGGTGAGTGATGCCCAGCGTCGTGCCGAAAACAGGAGCTTGCGAACCGTGAAACGAATTCTTGCGACTTGCCTTTGCTTGGCAACACTTGCCAATACGTGCCAAGCAGCGACGAGCCCGAACTTCGTCATCGTCTATCTGGACG
>CAZWOU010000166.1:0-15646 GCA_964635375.1 uncultured Pirellulaceae bacterium
ACGACGGTCGCATCTACTACAACTCCCGCAGCCACAGCGGCTACTATGACAAGGCTTTCGCCCGCAAGTTGCGGCCAGACGAAAGCATGCGCCGGGAAGCCTGGAGCGACGACGGCGGCCGGACCTGGAAAGATCTCAGAATCAGCCAGGCTCTCCCGGACGGCGGCGGATATGGCCGCGGCTACGGAATGAAGGGCGGATTGACGCGACTGCCCGTGAACGGCCACGATGTCCTGATTTTCAGCAATGCCGACACCGCTGGAGGAGACCGGAAACGGATGACTGTCTGGGCCAGCTTTGACGGCGGCCGGACCTGGCCCGTGAAACGCCTCGTCTACGAATCTTTCGCCGCCTACTCCTCCCTCGTCGCCGGACGCCCCGGCACGTCTACGGAGGGTCTCATCTTTCTGCTCTTTGAAGGCGGCCCGAAAGGCCGCTACGCCGCGATGCAAGTCGCCCGCCTCAACCTGTCCTGGATCCTTCAAGGCGAAGGAACCGGTGACGGTGATATTCCGCAATGGGTCCGGCGCTGACTGCTCCAAGTCATGTCCTGTCGTGCAATGTTGTTCCAGAGCGTCAGTGACGCATTCCGCAAATACGACCGACACCCTGCGCGAAGGAGCTGGCTCATTTCGTCACGCCTGCTGAGCTGATCGACCACCAAAGAGCAGTCCTCAGGCAGTCCTTATTGAGTAGTGCATTATTGCTTTGTTGCCAGATGGAGTTTGACGTGAGCCGCTGATTGGCCACTGTCGAAAGTAAACCGGCTGTAGTGCGGGTATTTAGATTCAGATGGCTGGACAGGGACGGGATGCGTTGAATGACTGGTCACGCGCATCTCTTCAGACCACGGTTCAATCGTGACACGCAGCGGGCAGTCCGAAACGCGAATCGACTTTGTGATCCCTTGTGCGCTCTCTGATCGATCAAAGCGAATCACGGGCCAGCGAGTCTCTTGCTCACCCGGCATCTGCACGGGAATACGGACCTCCATCCACTGCCAGTCGGCAGGCATAGTGTCCTGCACGACGAGTCGGCCATCGGGAATGGAGTACTCCAGCCCTGCAAGCCCTTCGAGGAACAGCAGCAGTTTACCGGCGTTGAAGTTGGAGTACTGGTCGCCAAACCGCTTGCCCGATCGGGTGTACGCTTCGGGAGCGACAGGCAGATTCCAGTTTGCGTTGAAATTGTAGTTCTCGAGGTGAGTCAGCGTGAGTCGCCACGCCGGATCGCCCAGCCGCTGTCGGAACATGCCGTCGAGCGTGAAATATGCGGTATCGGGTGTATGGCCAAATGAGTGGTCTACCGTCGTGGCGAAGGTCTTCATGGCCTGACGGGACATGGCCAGGGGGAAGATGTCGCCATAAAAACCCTTCTCGCGATCAAGCGCCCAGGAACGCGTCATCCTCAAAGCGTAGTCACGCGGGAAGTGCCTCGAACGCATATGCCAGAACCCGTTGGTCATCATCATCCCATTCTTCGGCCCAGCGAAGAAGTTCTGGTGCCCGCTAGCCTGCCAGCGCTGATCAAACCAAGTGCGGATATCTTTCGCATGGAGCGATAACAGGTTCTGCCAATGCCTGACGTCCTCAGAGTGACCAGTGACGCGGGCCATCCCGATCAGAGCTTCCGCAACTTCAAAGTGATTGGAGGCGAACGAACCGATTCGCTCGCGAAAGATTTCTCGGAAGTAGCCCTCGTAGCAGTCCCGCAGGAACCCGACATCGCCCGTGTGCTGGTAGACCTGCCACGCTCCCAAGACGTGCTCCGACAGTTCATTGCCGTAGACGCCCGAATGCCACGTTGTCCCCTTGTTGTCGGCCAGCGCAATCACGCCGTTTGGTGATTTGCGATAGTGACCGTTCTTGAAGAGATGCTTCCACGTCAGGACGTTGCCATAAGCGAAGTGTGACTTGTTGCCGGTCCACGCCCCCACTTTGATTTGAAACGTCGCGTCGTAGCGATGCATGCCGAGAAAGTTATTGACAGCCGTCTGGGTGTGAGGCTCCATTTCCCACCCGTTTTGCACGTCGATGTAATACATCAGGTACAGCGACCACAGGTAGTAGTAGATATCCTCAAACTTCCGATCCGAGCAGCGAAACCACGGAATCTCTTCGTTGAGCTGACGGTTCATCTCGCGCGTCTTGGCAATCATCATCTCACGCGCACGGTCGTCGCTCTCGGCTGTATCTGTAGCCCGATCTGCATCCAATACGTCACGTCCCAGTACCGCCATCGCGTCTTGCAGCGCCCGGCGGTAGTCATCGTGCATCGCCCACACGAGCGATATTCCCTTTTCGTCGCATGGCAACTCGAATTCATACTGCTTCTGACCATGTTCTCCCTGTGCGAACTTGTGACTGTTGGCAAAGCTTCGGGACGCGGCAAGAACGGTGCTCATGCCCTGATACATGATCGGGCCGACATGATCGGAGCGATCTGTTTCCGGCCGACACCGTGTCGTGCCGCCTTCGACGATGTGGATGGCATTGTGGTCCGCGTCATATTCGATCGTGGCCGTGCTCGTCAAACTGTGGCGGCCGAAGAAACTTCGCCCGTCGAATCGCAACTTGACCGGGCGGGACGCGGTGATGATCGAACAGGCCGCATCATTCGCGGATATGAATTTTTCTTCTCGCAAGCGCACGCCGTCGATTTCGTATTCGCAAATCATCCGGTCCGGGCGCCAAAACATCTTCTTGGGCGTTGGATGACGATAGGTCTTCTGGTCAATCACGACGCTGCCATAGAGAACCCGCGTGTCTTTGTAGAACTCCCAGCCGGAGAAGTCGTTGCCGACACCCGTATTGCCATGATCATCGCCGCGACTCCGCACCAGCCCAACACCGCGGCTGCGAAGATCGTGATGGAAAGGATGAGTCAGACCGAGCGTTTCGTGCTCCTTCAGCTCCCAACTCGCATGAAACCCGCCAACGTAGTAGGTGACATTTCCAGCCAGGAATCCGTGTTTCTTTCCCTGGATCTCCTGTTGCAAACGCAGGCAATAATCCGAGTACGGCGGAGCCTCAGCGAGTGTAACACTGGCGCCGAGCAGAAGAATGAAGCCTACGTATTTGAGGTACGAATTCGGCATTTCGGATTTGCTTCTATTCTTCAAGCGCCACCTGCACAACGTTAGAACCAGCGGTCCGATGTTTGGTTGGCGGTGACCATATCGATGGTGCGCTGACGTCGCTCTAATTTATCCTGAGCTTCCTTCAGGGCCGCTTGTAATTTCTTGTCACCGGGGTTTGACGCTAGCTGCCCTTTGAGTTCCGCAACATCCTTATGATCGCGTTCTATCCAGTTCCGCAGTTCATCAAGTCGTGTTTCATACACTTCCTCCATGGTCCATGCGCCAACTTTCAGGAGGTAGGCATCGAGCTTCCTGATCATATCGGCTTTTCTTTCCGGCATGGCTTTTGCCAGATCCCTCGATTCACCGGGATCTTCAGCCACGTTGAACATCTTGATTTCGCCGGTGTTGAGATGGCGCATCAGCTTGTAGTCGCCGTCGCGGTAGGCGGTTATCGGCACGGTGTAGTGGGCCGGAAAATGAAACACGAGGCCGGTATCGCGTTTAGCGAGTTCTCCATCGTTGCCTTGTTCAAGGACAGGCCGCAGGCTGATGCCGTCAAGATCGTTAGGGAGTCCAGCGGTACTGCCGGCAAGATCGTGCATCGTGGTCAGGTAGTCCCACTGCGCCACGGGTTTGTCACATTGAGTGTTCGCGGCGATGCCAGGTCCGGCGACAATCATCGGAATACGCAAACCGCCTTCCCACATCTTCGCTTTGCCGCCCTGCAGAGGAGCGTTGCTTTGTCCGCCACCGTTGTCAGATGAGAAGATGACATAGGTATTCTCTTCCATTCCAAGTGCTTTCAATTCGTCAAGCACCATGCCGATGGATGAATCCATGTTTTCCATCATGGCGGCGTAGTTGGCCTTTTCCCAAATGGAGCGAAGATTCTTCGGCATTTCGTCGGCGTTCCTGTCGAACTTTGAAATGTCTGGCACGCCGCCCGCGATGCCGCGCTCTTCTGCAAGAATCGTCAGGTACTTCTCACGTGTGCTTTTCAGGGAGGTGTTGCGCACATGCACTGCGTAGTGTGAGATCATCATGAAGAACGGTTTCTTATCTCTGGCGCGTTCCTTGAGAAATCCCACGGAGTTCCTGGCGAGACTAAAGACGCGTTTGGGATCGTCGGCGGGAATGGGCGTTTTTGTCGTGGGTTCCCACCAGTCCCCGTGAGCATTACCGTTTGGGTGCGTGTGGATGAAGTCGGTAACGTCATACCCGTGATCCTTGAACCATTTCAATGGCGTGCAACCCTTGCCGAAGAACGCCGTCGAATAGCCCTTGTCGGCTTCCTTGAACATTTCCGCGATAGAGAGATTCTTCTCGAAGTTCACCTGTTTCTTGTTCATGACCACGTCGTGAATCGAGATGCAACCCACGCGGGCTGTCGTCTTGCCGAACTGAATGCTTGCACGAGAAGAGGTGCAGACCGGCGATGGACAATAGGCACTCGAAAAACGCATTCCACGCTGAGCCAGTTTCTCCAGATTGGGCGTCTGATGCAGCTTGTGCGCCAGTTCAGGCCGGTCCTTCATCATCGGGACGCTGGTCTGAGTGTATCCCAGGTCGTCTGCGTAGATGATGACAAAGTTAGGCGTTTCGGCGGCGTGAACGGTCGTCGCCGCCAGCGCGAATAAGAGAATGATCGTCGATTTCACTTCTTGTTCCTTGATGTATTCTCGTCTTTGTTGTTCACTCGTCTGTGTAGTCGACCCAGCGGGACAACACGGACTCTTCAGCGCCTTTCTTCGGTGCGCTTTCACGCCAGGAGTAGAACTTGGACTGTCGTCGGCACTTCTCTTTGTTGACCTCGTTCTTAAGCAGCTTCACGTTCAACTCTTTCAACATGGCTGCTTTTTGCACATCGAAATCCCTTGGATTTTGTGTTTCGAGATCCACCAGTTTCTTCTTGTAAGCTTGTTTGGCTCGATCGCCGAAAGTGTCCATCGTGTCGTAGAGTGCTTCACGTACCTGCTCCGCCGTGCCGCCGTCGACCGCTTCGACATACTTTGCCCGCGTCGCATCCATCGACTTGACCTTCTCGGGCATTTCGGAGGCCAGATTGTGCTGCTCCCGATAGTCGGTCTTAATGTTGAACAGCTTGATTTCACCCGAGTTGAGATGTCGCATGAACTTGTAGTCGCCAATAATGATTGAGCTGATCGGCGGGTGGTAATGACAGGGGTAATGATGAATAATCCCGGGAGCCACCCGCTTCACTGAGCCTTCATTTCCGCGAGCGAACACGTCGCGCAGGCTGCCGCCATCGACGCCCGCCGGCAGTGGTGCTTCACTGCCGCTCAAGTCGTGAAATGTGGGCAGGAAGTCCCACTGAACAATCGGCACATCGCATTGTGAGCCCGCCTTGATACGGGGTCCAGAAATGACCGTGGGGACGCGAATGCCGCCTTCATAGATGGAACGCTTGCCTTCCTGAAGCGGGCCGTTGAAGCGACGTTTCTTGCCTCCGACTTCACGTCTTTCCGAATGACCGCCGCCGTTGTCGGAAGTGAAGATAATGTAAGTGTTATCAAGTTCGTCCTTCGCCTTGAGAGCGTCGATGAGCGCCCCGACATTCATGTCCATTTCTTCGATCATCGCTGCGTAGACAATCTCGCGGTGGACGCTGGATTTCTCGACGTCGATATTTTCAGTATCCCTGCCCTCTGCGATCCAACGCTTCTTATTGCGTTCAAAGGCTTCCTTCGTTGCCATGTGTGGAATGTGTGGTGCGTAATGATTGATCATGACAAAGAACGGCTGCTTGCCAGCGTGCTCTTTGACGAAGGCAACGGAATCCTTTCGCAACGAGTGAATGCGTTTGGGATTTCCCGGTGGAAAGGGAGTTTTCTTCTTCGGGTCCCAGAACGAACCGTGCCCGTTGCCATTGCCGCCGGCCTCGCCGGGCAATTCGTCGGTCACGTCGTACCCGGCGTCCTCGAAACGCCCCAGAGCGCTAGCGCCTTTGCCGAACATGGCGGTGGTGTAGTTGCGGCCGGATTCCTTAAACATCTCACCCATCGTGGTTTCGTCGTCGTAACCATCGGGGCGTTGGTAGTGGGAAAGGACATCGAAGACGTTGCGGTACTGCGCGCGCGCTGAGGTCATTCCGAACTGGATGCTAATGCGAGATCCGGTGCAGGTCGGAGTTGGAGCGTACGCCGCCGTGAACCTCGCACCCAGCTTTGCCAGTCGGTCCAGTCCCGGCGTCTGAATGAAGCTGTGCCCAGTGCTGGGTTCGGCGTCCATCATCTGGACCGAGGTGTCCGCATAGCCGAGGTCGTCGGCGTAGATGAGGATGAAGTTGGGTTCCTTGGCAGCGGAGTCTTGTGTACTCAGAGCAAGCAGCAGCAGCAGTAGTGGTAGTGAGCTTATGAATTTCATCTCTTCTCTATTTTCAAGTTGGATGTGATGGATGTTCGTTGCTTCACCTGGGTTCAATTTCGATCCGCCGTTCCACGTTTCTCGTGCATCTGAATCAGTTCCGTAGAACGCTTGAGTTGCCGGTCCTGGAAATCGACGTGGTTTTGCGAGACGTCGACTCTGAACGCCTTTTGTTTGTTGTCAGGATCCGCAGCGAGTTCAGCTTTCAGTTTGGCGAGACGTTTCCTTCCGTTCTCGATCCAGCCGCCTTCCAACAGTTCCACGTAGTTGCGGCGAGTGAGCGTCACCGTCTCGGCATTGACGGAATCTAGATATTCGCTGCGCAGATGATCGAGTGCCTGAACCAACTCGGGCATGCCTTGTGAGAGATCGTGTCTTTCGCTGATGTCTTTCGTGACGTCGAACAACTCCACCTTCAGGCTGTCGAGGTTCTTACGCAGCTTGAAGTTGCCTCGTCGAATGACTGATTCGGGCTCACCGGTGTGCCAGGGGAAATGAAACACCAACGATTCGCTATTACGATGCACCTTACCGTTGTTTCCGTTCTCAAAGACATCGCGCAGACTGCCTCCGTCCAGATCGGCAGCTAAAGGCTCCGTTCCGCCGGCAAGATCATAAAACGTCTGCAAAAAGTCCCACTGCACGACAGGCACATCACAATAGGCGCCGCTCTTGATGCCTGGGCCTCGAACAAAGGTCGGCATGCGAATGCCACCTTCGTAAAGACTGCCTTTGCCGGCTTTGAGGGGAGCGTTTCCGCGGAAACCGCCGCCGTTGTCAGAGGTCAAGATGACGTAGGTATTGTCGGCGATACCGAGCTGATCGATTGCATCAAGCAAGGTCCCCGTAGCTCGATCCAGATCATCCAGCATCGCTGCATAATTGATGATCCAACCATGGTTGTACATCGCGATCGAAATGTCCTCTTCGGGCGTGTCGTCCTTCTTGCCGTACTTCCTGCCTCTGGGCAGCTTCTTGTATTTCTCTCGTGTGTCTTTCAGCGAGTCATGCCAGATATGCATCGCATAGTGGGAAAGCTGCAAGTAGAACGGCTTCTCCGCTGCTACCTGTTCCCTCATGAACCGAATGCTGCTGTCAGTCAGCGAGAAGATACGCTTGGGATCGTCATCGGGAAGATGCGTTTTTCGATCGTTGGCAAAGTCGCCCGGGCCATTGCCATTCGGGCCGTCTGTTACATCGTACCCCGCTTCGGTCGGCTTGATGCTTTCGTTGTGCCACTTGCCGAAGTGAGCCGTTCTGTAATCGGGATTGGTTTTCTTCAGGGCCTGCGGAATGGTGACCTGCCCCATGTATTTCTTCTTCGCTTCCACCGCAGAAAGAACGGTGTACCGAAGTCGACTCGGAGTCATTCCGTGCAGCAAACTGTTCCGCGAAGGTGCGCACAGGGCCGATGGCGAGTAGCACGATGAGAGAACCATGCCGTCTCTGGCGATTCGTTCGATATTGGGCGTCTGATAGTAATCACTTCGGGTATCCGGCCGTCCCTTGATCATCTCGACCGACGTCTCCGCCCAGCCGAGATCGTCGACATAGACAAGAACAAAGTTGGGTGGTTTCGCCGCGGACGAAGCCGGAGAGAGAAGTACGACGACGGATAGAATGTAGATGCTACGGTTCATGTGATGTTCTTGGTTGATTCTATTCGTCCGCTTCGACCAACACGCGGACCTGATCGAGATGGCCAGGGTTTTCCTGCAGTTCAACCAAGAGCGTACGGCGGTCTGCTGCCAGAATGAGACTATCGAATCCTGGGCGAGGATCACCCTCGGGTCGCGGTTCGATGGTTCGCGGGATCGGGTAGGACACACCCGGTAATCCGACGATGGCCTCTGATTCTTTCAACAGCCGGTTCATCGTAATGACACCGGCGATTGGATTCGCAAACGTGATCTGACCGCGAACACTGCGTCTTCGGTTGGGGTTCTTTCCTTCCGGATAAGCGTCCAACTGCAGCAGGTAGCTCGTCAATCGCCGCCCCGACGGCAGTTGAGGCTTTTCGCGATAGCCTGACTTGGCATATTCACCTGGATCGACCATGTCCACTCGAATGGCCTCTTCCGCAATGAAACCACTACGTTCCGGAAACACCACGATGTGTTCATTGTCTTCATAGTTCCCAGGATCAAAGTTGGGGCCAGGCGAGACAAAGCGTATTGAGCCTGTTGTCTGTAGCACGCCAGAATTGACCGGCCATGCATTTTCAAAAGGCGAGACTGCGTAGTCCGTCGAGTCAATCGTTGGCGATTGCTCTGATGCACGGACAGCCTGCCCTTCGCGGACCAGTGTCGGCTGGCTTGACGTCAAGCCGTTTCTGCTAACAGAGACCTCGCCCTCAAACACAACCACGTCGGTTGTCCCATCGTTTCCAACAGCAACTCCGAACGCGGTCCCTAAATCGACAACGTGCGCTGTGTCCGTATCCACGACAAAGTCAATCGCCGATTCCGGGATTCGTGCCGTAACAACTCCTTGCAGCAGAATAACTCGCATTTCATCGACGACTTCGATCTCTGCCGGGCCTTCAACCGCAAGGCTCGCTCCATTGACAAAATCCAGTCGAACTAATCCCCGGTCGAGACTGAGCCCGCCTGGCATGACTTTCTGGCCAGGGCGAATCGCAACGTCGCCGCCATATGCACCCACTGACTGTGTAACCACGGCAACGTGCTGTGTGTCATCCGATTGGGCAATCGGCGGATCTTGCGACTTCATCCATAGATAGCCAACGCCACATGCCAGCAACATGATTGTTACAGCCATCGAAGCTATCGCTGCGACAGCGGGCCATCTGGATCTTAAGACGACAGTCGATCGCGTTTCGGCACCGACTGCTGTTGGCACGCCCACTCTCTGTGGGAGGCAGTCTGCCAGTACTGCCTGAAGCGCCGTGTGCGTGGCAATCTGGTCGAGATACAACTTTCGAGCCGCGTCGTCCGATTCCACACGTCTCAACAAGTCTGCTCGTTTATCGTCATCCAGTACTCCATCGAGCATTTCCTCAATGAGAACCGTCAGTGATCTATCGTCGTCGCTCATCCGACCGTTCCTTCCTGAAGACGTTCCTCCACACAGGCAGCCAGCAGGTTGCGAATTCGATAAAGCACCTGCTTCATTGCCGATGGCGTCTTCCCATGGTCCTCAGCCAGTGTCGTAATCGATGTCTCTCTACCGTATCGCTTGCGAAGCAGAGCCCTGTGTTCGTCCGAGAGTCGCTCCACGCATCCACCCAACAATTGAATCCGCCGTTCAGTTTCCTCAGCCATCACCTCTGCGACCGGAGCGATTTTCTCGGCAAAGGCCTCGTGTAAAACCAGACGATCTCGTTTGCGATCACGCAGATGAGCCAGCACCTGAAATCGGGCTGTGTTGTAAGCCCAGGACTCGAAACTCGCGTCACTTTGAAAGTCGTCCGCTTTGCGAATCAGAACGAGGTTCGTCTCCTGCAACACATCCTGCGCCGCCACTGGATCAGCCAGCAGCGAGAGGATATACGCATGCAATCTGTTCTGAATCGTTGTAACAGCAAGGAAGTACTGATCTGACGTCATGTTCGGTACGCAGTAAGGGCCAATTTCGCTCCCGGTCGATACTAAATACCACTGTCGGGCACGAAGTAACGCGTCACAATCAAGATTCTACCGCGCAACGAGGCGTAATCTTGAACTTCCGGGCTCTCGGCAGGGATCGTCACCCAGGACAGCTCTTCAAGCGACTCGACGAGCCCGCGGTTCAGATGGAGACCTCGGGGTGTCTCTCGGGTCGCAAAGCCTGTCCAACAGATTCGGCTTGAGACGAGGCTCAGGACTCACGCCTTCCGCACCGCCCCGGTGTGCCTCAGCTCGGCAGTCCGATGTTTGTGCTGGGCCCGTACCAGTCCATTCCGCGCAAGTGAATGTCGAATCCGCAAACGCCGATGCGGCGCCTCGTGGAGCTTCCAAAAATGGCAGCCACGACGTTGCATTTCTGACTCACTGTCAGTAAAACATGTCTTTATGTCACGAATAACGCAAGATGAGATTCGTCATCGAAACAATCCCAGAGAGAAAACGAAGCCTCGCAAGGCGGAGCGAACGCGGCAAGCGATTCTCAATGAATCGCTGAAGTTCTTGTGGACACAACCGTTTCGCGATTTGACGGTTGGCGAACTAATGTCGCTGACTGGTATCAGCAGATCGGCGTTCTATCAGTATTTCACTGATCTTCACGATTTGATGGAGACCCTGTTGCATGATTTAGAGGGTGAGATACTTGTCGTCGCGCAGCCTTGGTTTCAAGGTGAGGAGGATCCTGTCACGCATCTTGAGGAATCGTTGTTGGGCCTCGTGAAAGTATGCTACCAGCGTGGGACGCTCCTACGCGCCGTTGTCGATGCTGCACCGATGGATGAGAGGCTCGAAGAGGCATGGGGCAAGTTTCTCAAAGTTTTCGATGATGTTGTCACCCAGCGGATCGAAGAACATCAGGCGGCGGGGCATATTTCGGAATTCGATGCCCGCCCTATCGCCATTGCGCTCAACCGAATGGACGTTGGCGTACTGATCGAGCATTTTGGCCGTCGTCCACGCGGTAATCCGGATCAAGTTTATCAGACGCTCAGACGGATCTGGATTTCAACGCTCTATACGACAAACGC
Source organism: uncultured Pirellulaceae bacterium (assembly GCA_964635375.1). Classification (GTDB taxonomy): domain Bacteria; phylum Planctomycetota; class Planctomycetia; order Pirellulales; family Pirellulaceae; genus CAZMNY01. The sequence continues at coordinate 11,121 of CAZWOU010000166.1, forward strand.
ACCGCCGCGCAGCGACGAGCCGTTACGTCGATAGCTGTGCGGCAAGCTCACCAGCCCCACAGAAAGGGATACCCGGACCATGAAAATCCTCATTGCAATCTCGACTCTCGCTCTGCTTTGTGCCTGCAGCGCTGTGGCCGACGAGCCGAGATTCAAGGCAGATGTGCCTCGGAACATTACCACGCCCGATCGAATCCCAACAAGATACGTCGGGGATCTTAAGTTTGTCGACCGCGTGGGAATCTCCTCTCGAGACAAAGAGAGGCTCAAGATGAACGCTGATGGAAGCGTCGACCTCTACTTCGCGCCCAAAGCGCCGAAGGGGCTAGAGTCGAACTGGATCCCAACCGGCGAAGACTTTTTCCTGCTCTTCCGACTTTACGGCCCCGACAAACCTCTGTTTGACAGAACGTGGGTCCTCGACGATGTGAAAAAAGTCAAGTAACCAATCGCATTTGGATACACAGGCACGGCCCAAGACTGCTGGGTGCTTTGCATTCCTCTGTCACAACTCCTTGGATGGTCGGATCGAACCAATAGAACCTAATGGATCGCCGCCCCGATTATTGGCGACCGACATGTGAAAATAACGATCGGCTTCGGGGTTCGTGAAATCGCGCCCAATGAGTTGAGTGAAAGCGTGGGCAAGAATGCTCGTCAACTCTTGGACATAAGATCGAAATTCGTCTTGATTGACGATGTGCAGGAACCATGTCTTTCGATCTTCATCTACAGCTTGGTTCACCGAAGCATCCCACTTGGCTTGTGGTGGAAGCGGGAGCGTGGGTCGCACTGCCTCCCACACCTTGGCCATCGCATTCTGCTGCTCAAGAAACACCTTTCGACCGATCAACGTCACGTGAAAGGAATGAAGTTGTGTGGCATCGGACGGAAGCTGCCAGTCCCGCATTACCGGATGAACGTCGAACACGACTCCACCTTCCCGAATCCACGAGGGAGCGGATGCGGTCTTTGTCGTTCCCTCATCAAACACGACCACCCGCTCAGGCCATCGAAGCGATGCAAGTTTCGAGTTGAACTTCCGAGACTTCCCTTTCCGACGCTCGGCCCACCGCTTTCCGACACCGTAGTCCACGCAGAACGAGGCGCCGTTGCCGCGAGTCTCTCCATCGGGAATCGAATAGTGCCCGAAGACGCAAAACGTGTCCTGGTAGTCGTTCCACCAAATGACTCGTCGCTCGTTGCGAGTCTTCCCACTTGCCTGAACCGGCCGCTCTTCTGGTCCCGAAGTCAGCTTCTCCACCGGATTCCTATTCTGATGCTCCAAGCCCTGGTCGATGTCATCGAGGTCGAGTGCCGGAAAGCTGCCCTCGATCAGTTCGTGGTGTTCGGCATAAAGGCTCACTGCATCGCTGGATTCTCTAGCGATGCCGATCATTTCATCGTGCCAGTAGGCGTGAACTACTCGGAGGTCGCCACGTTGCAGGGCAGTTGGCAGCGTGCGGAGAAAGGCGAGAACTTGTTGCCGGATGGCTTCGTCGGCAAGCACTTGCGGAACGAGCTCGCCATCTTCGAGGAGCTCTTCACCAAAGAACCAACTGTTGTCGGGCTTGCGATGACCGAGCAGAAGGTTGAGGTCGTGGTTGCCTAGGACGCACTGCGCCCGGCCCGTTTCGATGAGACGCTGAACCAGATTGACCACCGCCGGGCTGTCGGGGCCTCGATCAGTCAAATCACCGACAAATATGAGCCGTCGCTCATCGGGATGCTGCCCATTGTCGTCGTACCCCAGGTGTCGCATCAATGAGCGCAGCGGATCGATCTCGCCGTGAACATCGCCAACAATGTCAAGAGGGCCATCGAATAAAGGTTGGATGAGAGAGGAAGTCATTGATGCGGCAATCGATTTGGCAGGAGTCGTGGCAGAAGATGCTGGCGCCATCGTGAGTGTAGCACTTATCACGGAAGTCACTTCATTGAAAGCTTGTCCACACCGCAATGGCGGCGCACAGATCTAGGAGACGCTCAGCGGCAAAGCGCACACGGAAATCCACTGATTGTGGGTTAGTACACTGCCGAACATTGATTGGGGAACCCAGCGCAGTAGAGAAGTTACTGGCTCGCATCGACGCTCTTGCCTGCAGCCTTGCTCCGTGGGAATGTGGTGCCCCGGTTATCTTGGTTCAGGGTTCAAGTGGAATCGAATTGCCGGTTTTTGTGTGAGACTTCTTCCGCCGGTTAAGAACTCTGGTTGAGGAGCCCTGCCGCAGGCTTCACCGTCACCGAGCGTCCTTCGCCCCGCGCTGTTGAGGGCGTCGGGACGAGGGAATCAAGTCTTGAAATACGCCGGAGTCGACGAAAGAGGAGACAGCCGAACAACTCAGCCGAACAACTCACCGAATAAAGTGCTTGGTCCTGCTCGCCCTAGTTTCGCCGCTAGCGATGGGTGTGTGCTCCTTCAAAAGGAAATAGACGTTTGCCGCGAAGCGAGGCAGCAATACTTCGTTGACAAGAGCAACTGCTTTCGTTAGTCTCGTTATTAGAAAGGCTTTCTAATACTGTTTCAGCCCGAGATATGCGATGAACATTAGCTCGACGGCGACTGCACGGCACAACGTTTCCAACCTCCTGCGAGGCCTGGACATCATGGAGTTGCTGCTTCAGTCTCCCGAGGGACTTGGGGTTTCGGATATCAGCCGCGCATTGGACATTCCTGTCAACGCGGCGTTTCGGATAGCGTCCGCCCTGGTTGAGCGAGGCTATCTGCTGAAGGATGACCAGGCCAAGACATTCACGCTCAGTGCGAGATTGGTCACGATGGGATATCGCATCGGCAACCGCAACGGGCTGGTGGAAACAGCGATGCCCCTGATGCGGGAGCTTCGTGATGAGATCAAGGAGACCGTGGTTCTCTGCATCATGGCCGGCCGAGGCTGCATTGTCCTGGATAGCGTGCCGGGGCTGCACATGTTCCGATTCACCGTCGACCCGGGAGCCCAGGCCGCGTTGCACGCCTCTGCGCAGGGCAAAGTCCTCATGGCTTTCCTCCCGGATTCCGAAAGAAAGACCTTCGTCGCTGGCATCGAGTTGCCGCGATTCAACGAGCGAACGATTACCAGTCGCAAGAAGCTGCAGCAGGAATTGACGCGAGTGAGGGAACAGGGGTACGCGTTCGACGTGGCCGAGGCGCATGATGGCGTGCATTGTGTTGCCGCGCCAGTGCTAGACGCCCGAGGCTATCCCGCGGCCGCTCTCACGACCACCGGTCCCTCCGACCGCCTGACCAAAGACAAACTTAAGCCGCTTGGTGAAATGATGCAGGATTACGCACTGCAGATCTCCACCCGACTCGGACTCGTGGCGGACACGAACGGATCGGCGGGACCTGGCACTCCATAGCTCCCTCCATAGCTCCCTCCATTGCTCCTTCCATTGCTCCCCGCACGGGTGCGGCGGACATGCCCGAGAAACACAATGCGAACGTAGGCCTGTTGGCTATTGTTGCCAAATTCCAGGAGGATCAAACAATGCGAAATACTCGAATGATTGCGTTGGCCATTCTGGTAACGATCGGCGTGGTCGATGCCCGGGCCGCAGAGCCCGACAACCTTGCCCGCAAGGCGAAGGTCGCGGCCAGCAGCGAGTTCAGCGGCGAATACCGGGCCGAGATGGCCGTCAGCGGGACAATTCCATCCGGGTTTCACGGGGGCGGCGATTGGGCGGTCAAGGCGACGCAGACCGGGTGGTTCACCCTTGAATGGAAGGAGCCGGTCGAGGCGGCGCAGATCATCTACGTCGCCCGGGTGACTAGCAGGTTGCTGGAGAGCTTCAAGGACTACGAGGTCTATCTGAACGACGACGAGAAGCCGGCGGTGCGGGGCACATTGGAGCATCGACGCGGACCGCAGAGGATCAACTTCCCCAAGCAGCAAGTTACCAAGATCCGCATCGAGTTCCTCTCCTCGCATCCCACGTCGCCAAACCCCGGAGCGTCGGAGATCGCCGTGTTTGCCGCGCCGGTAACCGAGAAGCAATTGGCCTGGATGCAGATTCCTCCGCAAGAGAAGACGCCCGAGGCCCAAGCCCTCCGCGACGCGTTGCATGACGGCAAGCTGGGATTCGAGGACATTCTGCTGGTCAAGCGCAAGCCGCTGGACATCTCGCACGTTTACGTCTATCACGTCGAGGGGTTTCGCCCCGGCGGCGGGCTGTACGTCTTCTCGCCCAGCGAAGGGGGCGGCGAACTGAAGTGCATCTTCGACGCTGGCGAGGGCATGATCACCACCGCCGATCTGTCGTACGACGGCAAGGAAGTGGTCTTCGCGATGCGTCGCGGCGGGCACGTCGCCTCTCGCCCGGTCGCCCACATCGAAGACATCTCGTGCTACAGCGACGAAAAGAGCAACTACCACCTGTTCAAGATCAACATCGACGGAACGGGTCTCACGCAACTGACTCGGGGCGCGTACAACAACCTCGATCCGAGTTGGCTGCCCGACGGTGGCATCGCCTTCATCTCCGACCGCAAGCCGGCCTACGCCTATTGTTACGTCGTCACCTCGCCG
>CAZWOU010000167.1:0-5758 GCA_964635375.1 uncultured Pirellulaceae bacterium
ATTTCAGGGCCGAGTTGAACGTCCTTTTGTCCGAAACCATCTTGAGGCAGTCCGGCCGCGTGCAGCATCGTCGTGTAGAAGTTGCCTAGCGTTTGGTGTCCAAGTTCGCCATGGCTGGCGTAGCGCAAGTACTGGCCGGTTTCGATCGTCCCGCTTAGGCCGCCGAGCGTCACGATCGGCCACGTGAAAAAGTTGGGATGATGCCGGTCACCTGAGTGGGCAAAGTAGATGATCATGGTATTGTCCAGCATCGTGCCGTCCCCTTCGGGTACGGAGTCCAGTTTTGCCGCCAGGCCGGCGAGCAGGTCCATGTGTGACTTGCGAATCGTGTCGCGAGCAACACGTCCTTCGGCGATGCTTGCCTCCTTGGAGCCGTCTTTGGCTGGCGACTTCGTGCTTCCTATCCCTTTGACTTCCATGTGGCCGATGGCGTGGACCGTGTAGGCGCCTAGACCCAAGCCTGAGTAGCGTGTTTCTAGGCTGTCGGTGCTGATGGCGACGACTTGGGTTAGTCCAGTCACCAACGCGGCAGCGGCGATGTCAAAGTGGGCTTCTAAACGGTCCACCTCGACCTCCGATTGATACTTGTCGTCCACCGGTGGTGCGCCTCTTTTGATCACATCCTGCATGGACGCGATCTTCGATCGCCGATTTCGCAGTGCCTCGAAACCCTCGAGGTAGCGCCCTAGCTTCTCCCGTTCCGAAGAGGGTAGTTCAGCATTGAGCCGTTTGACTTCGGCGACCATGAAGTCGAGCAGGTTTGCATCGAGAGTTGACTTCGCCGCTACCTTGCCTCCACCTGAAGCCGCCGCCCCGAACAGATCTTGGTAGGCAAGCAAAGGATCTGCGTAATACGATATCGGTTTGGCCGGGCCCGAGGCTGAGAGTAGCGGATTAAGTATCTGCTTTCCCTTCGCTGCCAGCATCAATCCTAGATGAGGAAAGATGCCGGGGTGGGCCCGAGCCAGCTTCGAGTCGATGGTCTCGTCCTTTGGAGCGCCTCCGGCGCTCATCGAATAGACGCCCAGTGCGCCGTAATGCGACGAATGATTCCCACCACACATCTGGGCCGATAGACCCTGAATGATGTTCATCTTGGACTTAAACGGATTCAGCGACTGCATCGTTGCGTGCAGGTCGTAGTCATTGAGCTTGAGTGCTGTGGTTTCCTTTCTGCGAACATTCGTGTTCGCAGGTCCGTTTACTTCGCCTTCGAGACCGACCGGTTGAATGCCGTAGGGGAGCAGTCCGTTGGCGCGTGTTACGAAGACGAAACGTTTCGGCATCTTCTTGGCGTCGTCTTCGGCGTAAGCTCGCATGTTAGCGACAAACGGGGCGAGCGCAGCAGAGCCGGTGGCGCAGGCGATGTTTCGGAGCCAGTCGCGACGATGGAAGTGGGGCATGAAATCTCGCTTTACCGCGCGGGTTGTGGTTGGCTAACTGTGATCATTGCTCGCCGGTCATTCATGGCCGGTCGCCTGGGCCGTCAAATCACTGCCCAGTTCTTTTCGGTACAAGAATGAATCCGACGTCAGCAAGCTGACCAGCATTTCTCTAAAACTGCCATCGCTGTCCTGGTAGGCGCGGTCCATGGCGATCAGTGTTGGCGAGTCGGTCAGCTTTTCATTGCGACCCATCCAGAAACGAAACGCGTGTCGAATGATGGACTGGCGAACTCGAGTGGAATTTGCCAATCTGTGTATGATGTCCATGGCCCCGTCCACTTCACCGTCCAGCCTGGCGTCGCCCGTGCCGCTGACCACGCCGCGAGCATCAACGGGACGGGTTACTGGTTGTTGGATCACTTTGCCCCTTTTCTGCTTCTCCTTCACCAGCACGATTTCTTCGCGATACGTTCCAAAATCGTCGTACTGCTCGAAAGCTAGACCCAGCGGATCCATGTGTCGGTGACAGCGCCAACACAAATCAGTCTCGGTTACTTTCATCTTTTCGCGGAGTGTGAGTAGCGGGTCATCTGGAAGTTTTGCCGCCAGTCCAATCGGAAGCTCAGGCACATTGCCCGCCAGCAAATGCTCGCGAATCCACTTGCCCCGTCGGATCGGATCGTTGTCGAAGTTTCCCGAGTGGGCGATGAGCCAAGCGGGGTGGGTCAGCATGCCAGCGCGGTGAGGCAACTCGAAGGGTTGCTCCGTCGCCCAACTCCAGCTTCGGTCGAGGTTGTAGGCCCGTATGTAGCCCGAGAAACGTTGAGGGATGGGATTGTGGCCTCGATCGAACATGGCTTGAATGTCTGGGTTGATCCGTTTGCGCTTACCGCTCAGCAAACGTTTGATTTCGCGATCAAGCAGCTTGGGCGGGACGTAGGCGGCGAAGTACTTGTCGCTCGATAACAGCTCCCGAAAAACGTTCTTGTCGCGGTCGAGGATCTGCAGCACAAAACGGTCGGCGTCGTTGACGAGTTGACGGGCGTTGTGCCCTCGCCCTCGACTGTGTTCTTCGTCTTTGAAGACCGCTTCCGCCTTCGGGTACTGGAAGAATTCGCGAAAGAAACGTAAGACACGAACATTGTAGGGGCGACTCTTTGAGCCATCCTTTTGCATTGGTACGGTGAAATACGTGTGGACGTCATCGTACTCGCCCAACATTCGGCGAACCTCTCTTTCCACGTCCGAACGAGATGCAAGCCGCCCCTCCGAAGCTGCCTGCAACAGTTCCCTGTTTGGGGGGCGGTCGCCAAGTGCGTAGGCGAGGGCATAGGCGAGTTCTTGAGGCGCGAGCATGCGACGCCCATCGGGTAGCTGCTCGCCAAGTCCCAGTTCCATTCGGAAGATGAACTCAGGCGACATTAATATCGCCATGAGCAAATTCTGGAATCCCAACAGCGGTCCGCCCGTGTCAACCGATTGCCTCAAGAAGGGGCCGTACCGTTCTCGCTCGCGATCCGTCGGTTGCCGCTGCATCAACTCTTCGAATGCGCGGTTAAGGGCGTGGGTCAGTTCTGCGTCGCTCGCCGTCTCAGCGTCCAGCATCTCCAAGTCTCGAAACGTCTGCCGGTTGCGGACGACTTTGACGCTCGAGTTCTTTCGACCGGCGATGACTCGGCCCACGGTCATTCTGTTGGCAATCGTTCGACTGCCAGTGATCAACATCCTCAAGGTGAATTCGTCGGCAGTCAGTAGAGCAAAGTCCTGAAATCCCCCTGCATCAAGTGGCGCCAAGGCGTCGGCCGGGCGTCGGCGAGACCAGATTGCAAGTTCCGTCGAATCCCCTTGTCCGTGGCCATCTGAGCATAAATGTCGGGGCTCATTCGCCACAATCGCGAGGGCGAAAAGGCGGGACCCACGTGCTTGCCACTGAATAGATCTTCATGGGGAACACGGTTGCCGAAGCGGGGCGTCTCCAATCGACTAAGGTCGGGCTCGCGACCAAGTTTCGCCAGTTCGGCGTGGATCCATCCGATCACACGCCGCGCCTCGCGCCCACTCGGCTGCTCTTCATCGGATGGCGGCATTAGCTCGAGGCTGAGCATCTCCAAAATCTTCTCCCAGCGGCGCAGTTCAGCGGCGCTGCCCACATCGCCCGCCAAGTCGTGCACTGCCAAGTCGGCTTCCGAGAGATCCTCGTCATGGCACGCAGCACAATGCGTTTGCAGGAACGGCGACACGTGCGACTTGAATTGCGTCGGCTCAGTCGCCCGATTCTCGTCGGCCAATGCCGAATGGGTAGTTAGCAGGCAAGAGCTGAACACCATCGCGAGTTTTTGCCATTGGCTGACTGAATTCGAGATCATAGTTCGAGGCCTGTATCTTCAGCGTGAGTTCTTCGGCGAGAGAATGCCATCGGCGTGAGGCGTCGGGTCGAGCATCATGGACAGTCTGGCATCATGGACAGCGACCTTCTAATTCGCATAGATGGACTGCATTGTCCAGGCCTTCACGCTTTTGACGCGAAGGTCGCCGCCTTTGGCGAACAAGCTGATGTTCAGTTTCGCCGGGTCATATTCGTGCCAGGCGACGGCCGCCTGTCGATCATCCGCAAAAACCTCAATCATGCTTTTGTCGATGAACACCCGCAAGGTGAAGTCTTCGCCTTTCTCTAACTTGAATGGCGGCTCGGCATAACCGACGGTCAGTTTCTCTTTCCCGCTGCCCGAGGCGATCGTAAACCCGCCGCTCCCGTCTTGCCCGCAAAGAACGTTGACGCCAAATTCACTTGCCGCAGGAGCGTCAAAGACGATTTCCAACTCCAACGCATCGCCGGTTACGTCTTTCAGAACGTAGGAATCGCCACTCTTGACGGTGATGTCGTCTTCTTGTCTCTCATCGCTGCGCAGTTCCTGCAACTCTCGCAACGGTCGAATTCGCAACTTGCCATCCTTCGCCAGGCTGAGTTCGCGCGGCAGGGATTGAATTCCTGCTTGAATTCTCCCCTTCATCAAGGCGTCGAACGACTTGGCCCGACCGACCTTTTGCATGCCGTTCACCCATGGCGTGCACCAGGCCCACATCACGCGGCGACCATCGGGCGTCAATAACGACTCCGGCGCAAAGAAGTCCCATCGCGCCCAACTCATCATCGCGTGATGGCTTGGCAAGTACTGTCCATCTTTGAAGTCGCCAAGATAATATCGGCACCCCAATCCGTGACTGATGCACAACAGCATCCACTTATCCCCCAGCTGGAACATATTGGCGCAGGAGGTGTCTTCTCCCTTGGCAACTCCTAGATCGGACGGGAACTCGGGGTGATAGAGCTCACCCAAAAACTCCCAGGTCTTGAGGTCCGCCGACTTCGCCAGGGTGGGGTTCGAGCCGCCGCCCAGGGCGTAATAAGTACCATTCCTCAGCCAACAGTCAGGATCCCAGTGCCGCATCTTCGCCGGCTCGCCGTCGGGCGTCATCGGTTCCACCGGAATCGGCTGAGTCCACTTGTCCAGATTGTCGTCCTCGGCAAACGCGATCTGATTCCTGTTAGATCCCTGCCCGTGGTAAATAATCGCTGGAGTTCCACTTTTGGTCAAAAAGGCCGTTCCACTAAACATGCCGTGACCGGTTCGCGGAGGAGTGAGTGTCGTCTCGTGCCACTTCCAGTGAACCATGTCGGTACTCGACACATGGGCGAAAGAGTGGCCGTGGCTTTGGCAGATGTAGAACAGGTGATAACGTCCCTTGTAGAAGATAGCGCAGTTGGGGTCGCCTGGAATCGCTCTGTCGGGACCTGGGTGGGCCAGGTGATACGTCAACCATGTCGCGGGGACAGGGTCGGGCATTTGAGGCGTGAAGGGGGCGAACTTCTTGATGAAACTCATTTCGGTTCGCGACGAAAGAAAGACGCCGTTTTGCGCCAGAATCAGTTTTCCATCAGAGAGTGTCGCGCCCTGTTCTAATGTGTTGAACTTGTATCGCCCCGTTCGTTCTGTTGGGCTCTCTCCTTCGAAATCCCACCAGGCATAAGGCTTGAGGTCTGATGCTACATTCGGCTTCAGCGCCTTGAGCTGTTCCACGCTGAGCGCTTGATCATAGATCCGCGCGTCTTCAATGGAGGCGCTCACGCTTCCGTTGTCGCCTGCACCAACGTGCCTCCGCCCAATAACTGAAAAGTTGCTCTTACTGCTCAATAGATCGATATTCTGCGCATCATAGGAGGCGTAAAGTTCGCCGTTGCGATAGATCGAGACTCGACTGCCGTGGTAGACAATGGCCATCTGAACCAGTGTCTTATCATCCGCACTCTCCACAGGGTTCGCGTTTTGGTCCTTTTCGGTTCGCGAAAAGAAGTTGCTGCCAGCCATCCATTT
>CAZWOU010000167.1:5768-15605 GCA_964635375.1 uncultured Pirellulaceae bacterium
TTTTCCGGCTGCTCGCTCGGCGAAAATAATGCCATCGAAACGGTCGCCGTCTTGAATGGTGAGCACCGAACCAGCTCGAACGCCCTTGTCTTTCAGAGTGACCCACGATACCAGCGTCTTATTCGCGTCGTCGGCGCTGAGTTGGCCGGTCATGAGGAGACATGACAACGCCCAGATTAGAGGTCTGACGGTATTCATTTCGATTCCTGTTGTTTTGCTTCCTGACTAAGAGAACGTCCGCCGCGAATCTAGCGAATCCGAGTTGATGCACCGAGATCCTTGTTGCCGGCCTCGATCGAAAGCATCAGGGCTTTCAACTCGGCCACCTTCTTTGGGAACTTCGAGGCAAGGTTGTCTTGTTCGCCGAGATCCGCATCGAGGTCGTAAAGTTCTTCCTCTTTCTTGCGGTCATCCTCGACGGCGTAGCCGTAGAAGTGGGCATTGGCTTTCAAGTACTTCCACTTGCCTTCACGAACGCCCGCATTGTGGAAGTAGAAATGTTCGCGACCGGACTCGCGCTTTGCAGACAACAGTTCGCTTTGATCGATGCCGTCGATGCGGCGGTCTGTGGGAACTTGGAACCCCGCCAACGACGCGAAGGTCGGCAAGAAGTCTACGGTGGCGAACACTGCATCGGAGACTCGCCCAGCCGGCACTTTGCCTGGCCAGCGAACAATGCATGGCGCTCGGTAGCCGGCCTCGTAGCATGATCCCTTGCCGTTGCGAAGCGGCCCGGATTCACCCCAAAAAATCGATCCCGCGGGATGCCCTTTCTTCTTGGCTGTATATTTCTTTTGGTTCCAAGGGCCATTGTCGCTGGTGTAGATAACCAGCGTGTTCTTGCTTAGGTCTAGCTCATCTAAAACATCAAGCAGCCGCCCAGTCTCGTAGTCGAATTCTTCGACAACGTCGCCGTACAAGCCCCCGGCCGACTTGCCGCGAAAACGGTCGGAAGCGTCAATGATCGTGTGCATCATCGTATGGGCTACATAGAGCACGAAAGGTTTCTTCGGGTCTCTCTTCTTCTTGAGGTAGGTAATCGCCTTGTTGGTGTACAACGTGGTAAGGCCGCCCATGTCGCGCGTCGAACCGACCTTCTCGTTGTTCTCATGAAACGTAACGCCACCGCCGTCATTGGCGCCCAAAGCGCCAAAGTAGTAGTCGAATCCCTGGGCGTTCGGCATGCGGTCGATGATCGGCTTTCGGTTGGAGACGTCCCACTTGCCGATGCACGCTGTCTGGTAGCCGGACTTGCCGATCAACTCGGCGAACGTGATCTCGGACGCCGGCATGCTCCAGCCTTTGCTGCGGAGCGGGTACCGCCCTGTCAACAATGCCGACCGCGAAGGGCCACACACTGTCTGAGCATAGAAGGATGTGAATCGGGTTCCCTGCATGGCAAGCTGATCTAGTCGGGGCGTCTTGTTCTTCTTGTTGCCGTAGCAAGCTAGATCGCCGTAGCCTTGATCATCGGTGAAGATGATTAAGATGTTGGGCTTTTCGGCGGCTGCGGCAGCCGAGCCGGACAGCAACAGCAGGAAGACGCAGAGACGAGTGGGGGAGAGACGAGTGGGGGAGAGACGAGTGGGGGAGAGACGAGTCGGAAAGAGACGAGTGGGGGAGAGACGAGTCGGAAAGAGACGAGTCATAATTTTTCTCTAATTGGGGCACTGTCGATTACTTGTGTGTCTACCGTTGAGTAAACTCTCACGGAGTTTGGTCTGTGACCGACAACCATCGGCGAGGCTAACTCCGGTGTATCGTTCTCGCGGGACCTTCGGTGATGGTGTGGCGAAAACAGCAACTGTATCATGAATTTCCGCTTCCTGCAGAGTTTGCATTCAGTCAAACTGCGATGCTGCCACACCTGCGGAGCACCACCGTCGGAATCGGAATTGGGCGAATTGAGAAGGAACGCACGATGAGAAGTAACTCCAAATGCCTAATCGCTGGCTTGCTAGTCAGCCTGGCCTTGCCAATCAGCTCGCCCCTGCGAGTCCATGCTGCAGAGAAACCGCACATCGTCTGCATCATGGCGGACGATTTGGGGTGGAATGATTTGCACTGTCAGGGGAATCGAGTGCTGCGATCGCCGCGGATCGACGCTTTGGCGAAACAGGGCGTTAGGTTTGCCACTTCGTATGCTGCGGCGCCAGTCTGCTCGCCAACGCGAGCGGCGCTGATTACAGGGCTCGCTCCATCGCGGCTACACATCACCCAGCACGGGGCCGACCGACCGCAGTTTTGGCCGAAAGACCGCCTCGTACAGCCGCCGTCGACCAAGCATGAGTTGTCGCACGAAACGACGACGCTTGCCGAGCGACTCAAGGCGTCGGGTTACGCCACCGGATTCTTCGGCAAGTGGCATCTCGGCGGCGATAAGAAATTTTGGCCGACCGAGCACGGCTTTGACGTTAACGTCGGCGGCTGCGGGTTTGGCGGACCGCCTACCTATTTTGATCCCTATCGCATCCCTTCACTGCCGCCCCGGCGGGAAGGAGAGTACCTGACTGATCGACTAGCGGACGAGACCATTGCCTTCTTGCGACGAGAGAAAGACAAGCCGATGTTCGTCTGCCTCTGGACGTATAACCCGCACTACCCGTTCGAGGCGCCCGACGATCTCACCGCCCACTTCAAGGGCAAAGAGGGGCCCGGTCTGAAGAACCCGATCTATGGCGGACAGATTGAAGCAACCGACCGAGCCGTTGGCCGCGTACTCAATGAGCTAGATCGTTTGGGCATCGCCGAAGAGACGTTGGTGATCTTCACCAGTGACAACGGCGGTTGGTCGGGTGCGACGGACAATCTCCCACTGCGAGCGGGCAAGGGCTATATGTATGAGGGCGGACTTCGCGTCCCTCTGATCATCCGCTGGCCAGGCGTGACCGAGGCGGGCGCTGTGAACGATACGCCCGTGATCAGCATGGACTTGACTGCGACGATCCTTGATGCCGCCGGCGTGGAGATCGCGGAAGACGAAAAGCTGGACGGTGAAACCTTGCGGCCGTTGTTCAGCGGCGGCGGTCTGCAACGCGACGCCCTGTTCTTCCACTATCCGCACTTTGCCTTTCACAAAGCCAATCGACCTGGTTCGGCAATTCGCAGCGACAATTACAAACTCATTCTGCGTTACGACGATGACTCGGTGGAGCTATTCGATATCGAGAAAGACCCCGGGGAAACGAAGAATCTTGCGGGAGCGAAAACTGACATAGCGCGGAAGTTGCGAGCGAGGCTGGAGTCCTGGCTAGAGAGTACCAAAGCTGGACTGCCGACCAAACGCCGGTGACGCGGTCGAAAGATCCAACGCGTCGACCTGCTCAGGGACGAGGTTGGTAGTTAGCGAGGTTGCAGCAAGTTCATGCTCTTCATCCACTGTTCACATCGCTGAGGCCAACTCGATGCTGGGTGGGCCGACGCTCGCAATCCGAACCCGTGACCGCCGCTGGCGTAAATGTGCAATTCCGCGGGCACCTTTGCTTTCTTCAAGGCAACATACATCGCGATGCTGTTCTCTGAACTGATTCCATCATCACTCGCATGGACAAAAAACACGGGGGGCGTGTCCTTGGCGACCCGGATTTCCGCAGCCAACTGGCCATCACGAGCCAAGTAGGCTGGATAGACAAGCACCGCGAAGTCCGGCCTGCAACTGATGCGGTCAATCTCGTCGATCGGCTCGTAGTGCCTCTTGTCGAAGTTGGTGCAGGCGGTCGCCGACAGGTGCCCGCCTGCGGAGAACCCGAGAATTCCAATTCGTTTCGAATCGATGCCCCATTCACCAGCGTGTTTTCGCACGAGACTCATCGCTCGCTGAGCGTCCTGAAGCGGTGCATCATGCTTTTCTCGATCCTTGCGGCGAGGCACGCGGTACTTAAGCACGATCGCTGTGACGCCAAGCGAGTTGAGCCACTCGGCGACTTCGGTCCCCTCCAGATCCCAGGCGAGAATGCTGTAACCGCCGCCTGGACAGATTACCACCGCGGCTCCGGTGTTCTCTTCCTTCTTGGGGCGGAAGACGGTTATCGTCGGCTTGGTGACATTGGTGAGGCGCTTTACGTCCTTGCCCTTGGCTCGTGGAGGAAGAAAGTTCTCGGCGCCAACATCGCCTTTTTCTCCGGGTGTCTTGTTGGGCCAGACGTCCAGCACGAGCGGTTCGGCTGCGCTCGCAAAGGCTGTTAGCTGAATTAGTAGAAGGAGCAGGGGGAGTCGAGCATTCATCGGGTTGGTCCACAGGGAAGTTGAGCAGGGGAAGTTGAGCAGGGGAAGTTGAGCAGGGGAAGTTGAGCAGGGGATGTCGAGCAGGGAAGTTGAGCAGGGATGTCGAGCAGGGAAGTTGAGCAGGGATGTCGAGCAGGGATGTCGAGCAGGGAAATAGGTTGCGCGGTACAACGTAGCAGGCAAGTATCGGTTAGCGAGTCCCAAGATTCAACCGACGGGAACCAACTTCCGGCTTCGCCTACGCTCCTCCAGTTTTGTGGGGTAAGAAGTTTCTTTCGATCTTGCCATTTGGTCTAATCGTCCTCGTCCCGAAACAGAACGACTCCCAGCAGCACAGGAACACCGATGCGGTTTATTCATACTTGCTTGATTTGTTTCTTTACAATCGCTGCGACGGCGATTGGCGCCGAACCTGCAAAGCTACCCGCGACAACACCGTGGAACATCGCCAAGCTCAGTGCAACGCCAAAGTTCGAATGGCTCAAGCAGCAGGGCAAAGTTCATTCGCTGAAGTACTCGGGCGAACTCTACAAGGGAAAGCCAACGAGCGTGTTCGCCTATTACGCCTCACCCGCAACACTGGGCAAGCCCTTGGACTCTGGCTCGGCGCCGGGAATCGTGTTGGTCCACGGCGGCGGCGGGACAGCGTTTTCCGAGTGGGCCGAATTGTGGGCTGGGCGAGGGTACGCGGCGATTGCGATGGACTTGGCGGGGCGCGGAGAGCAGCGCAAACGCCTCAGCGACGGCGGGCCGGACCAATCCCACGCCGAGAAGTTTGGCGCAATTGACGGTCCGATCACGGACCAGTGGAGCTATCATGCCGTTGCCAATGTGGTTTTGGCCCATTCACTATTGCTTAGCTTCGAGGATGTCGACAGTCGGCGGACGGCGCTGACAGGCATCAGTTGGGGCGGCTACACCACTTGCATCGTGGCCGGAGTCGATCAGCGATTCAAGTTTGCGATGCCGGTCTACGGGTGCGGATTCTTGCGTGACAACAGCGCCTGGGTTGACTCGGAATTCAATAAGATGACGCCTGACCAAGCTGAGAAGTGGCACCGACTTTGGGATCCCTCACGTTACATCGGATCAGCGACGATGCCCATCGCTTTCCTTAACGGCACCAACGACTTCGCCTACCCGATGGATAGCTACGCCAGAACGTGCCAACTCGTTCGCGGGGAGAAGAACTACAGCATTCAATTGCGGATGCGGCACGGACACATTTTCGGTTTTCGCGAGTTCTTCTTCTTCGCTGATCACTATATCAAGGGCGCTCCACCGCTGCCTGTGGTCTCAGAGCCGGCGATCAAGAATGGACTGCTTTTGGCGAACGTGGAAGCCGCCTCGAAGCTGGTCTCATCGCGTTTGCACTTTACGACCGGTCCGCATCGCGACAACAAGACTCGCAAGTGGATTTCCAAACCGCTCAAGATTCAGGGGGCAGCCATTAGCGGCAACGCGCCGCCGCCGGAAGCGACAGTCTGGTATGTCGATGTAACGGATGATCGCAAGGCCGTAGTCAGCAGCAAGATCATGCTGGTTAATCAGGCCGATTCACGAGGCGAATGAAGGGACGGAGCCGCACACGGTCAAAGGTCGGTTTGGCAGAATCGAATCACCAGTCGCGGGCAAGTTTCCTTAGGGCGAGGCCCGAGGTTCGACACCCAGCAGGTGCCGGACAAAGTAATCTCGTCGTCGCCGCAGTCCATAAGGCGACTCGCCAACGCCGTGCCCTCCGCCGGGAACGACCAACATATCGAAGTCCTTATCGGCTTTGATTAGAGCATCGATGACTTGCATTGTTGATGCGGGGTCGACGTTGCGATCCAGCTCGCCCACGGTTAGCAGGAGTTTCCCACTCAGCTTGTGGGCGTTCGTGACGTTGGACTGCTCCTTGTAATGTGGGCCGATCGGCCATCCCATCCAGGCCTCGTTCCACCAGATCTTGTCCATCCGATTGTCGTGGCAACCGCAGTCAGACACCGCCACTTTGTAGAAGTCGCCATGGGCGAGCATGGCCCGGGTCGAACTTTGTCCACCGGCGGATCCGCCAAAGATGCCGACGCGGTCGACGACCATTTGGGGGTATTTCTTCGCCGCCGCCTTGATCCACTCGATGCGGTCTGGAAATCCGCTGTCGCCGAGGTTCTTCCAGCAGACGTCGTGGAACGCTCTGTCTCGCCAATTGGTCCCCATTCCGTCCATTTGGACGACAATGAACCCCAGTTCGGCGAGCGATTGGGTTTTGAAGTAAGAAGAGAATTTCTTGGGCACAAAGAATCCATGCGGGCCAGCGTAGATCTTCTCAATGACGGGGTATTTCTTCTTCGGGTCAAAGTTTGTGGGGCGCCAGATGATGCCGTGGATATCTGTCTTGTTGTCGCGGCCTTTGGCGACGAAACGTTCCGGCGTTGTCCAGTCAGTCGCTAGAAGTTGCGACCAATCGGCGCGTTCCAAGTCGCAGACAAGACTGCCGTCGGTTGTTCGACGCAGTTCGTGAACAGGCGGCGCGTCGACTCGTGAATAGGTGTCGATGAAGTACTTTCGATCGGGAGAAGTCTGGATCGCATGGGTCCCGTTTCCGCGAGTCAGGATCACCAGGTTGGCGCCGTCGAAGTCAACTCGGCAGTAATGTTCGTAATACGGGTCCTGTTCCGGATAGACTCCGCCCGCTCGGAACCAGATCTGTCGCTTCTCGACATCCACCTTTTCGACTTTGCGCACGACCCAGTCGCCTTTGGTGATCTGATTCTTCAGACTGCCCGTGGGCAAGTCAAACAGATACAGGTGATTCCAGCCGTCGCGTTCCGACATCCAAACCAGTTCGTTGGTTTTCGGCAAGTAGGTGTTGAACTGCTTATAAGCGTAGTCCACGAACGTCTCGCTCTGTTCGTCAATGAGGACGCCAGCTTCGCCGGTTTCCGCGTCAACGGCGACGACTCGCAGCACTTGGTGACCGCGTTGGTTGTAGAGAAAAGTAAAGCGTCGCGAGTCTGCTTCCCACCGCAGATCGCGCAGCGACCATGGATTGGGGAATAGTGTCTTGTCGATCTCAATCCGCTTCCGCTTAGCGATGTCGAACAAACAATAGGTTGACAGTGCAATCTGGTCGCCCGGTTTGAGGTATTTGTGTGAGTGCAATTTCGGTTGAAGCTGATCCTTAGGAGCCGACTCGATCAAGTAGACGGTGCGTTCATCTCCTTTTTTCGTTCGTTGTACGACCAGCTTCTTCCCGTCGGGCGACCATTTCATTCGTGCCTGATAGGAATCGTCCTTGGTTCCGTCCGTGGTCAGCTTGACTTCCTCGCCCGTCTTCTTCTGGCGGAGGACGACGTTGAAGTCTTTGATCGACGCGTCCCACTGTCGCGGCGGTTCTGGCGTCTTGGGCGGAGATGCCTTCTTGTCGGGAGTCGGCTCGTTCTTGGGCTGCGCAGGTCGCTTCGATTCGTGGAGTTCGTTGGACTTGGGATTCCACTTCCACCACGATTGAAGAGCTTCGAAATAGACTTCGTCATTGACTGACTCCATCCTCTTGACGGGCAACTCGGTCGCTGGCACCTGCTTGTTCGTTGCTTTGGACAACGCTTGGGCGACACGTTCGTGATCGAACGCGATTCCACGCTCGCCCGCAGCCAGATCCACAAGGATAAATTCGTGAGCGCCGCTTGACAGGATGTTGCGGTACCAGAGTTGATCGCGAGCGACGACCCAGTGCGGTTCGATTCTCGTCTTAGTGACTTTGTTCGCGGTTAACTTTCTCAAGTTGTCGGCCCGCTCATAATCCGACCGCGTACCTTGCGCGCACAGGTTCGCAACAAAACACGAGAGTGTGATCAACAGGGCGTAGGGCAGCAGTTTGCTGGGGA
Organism: uncultured Pirellulaceae bacterium; assembly: GCA_964635375.1. Classification (GTDB taxonomy): domain Bacteria; phylum Planctomycetota; class Planctomycetia; order Pirellulales; family Pirellulaceae; genus CAZMNY01. The sequence continues at coordinate 13,862 of CAZWOU010000167.1, forward strand.
AGTTCATCATATTAAACCTCATTAGAGAAGCTCCCAGCATAGTTTGGCGAATATCGCCGGTCGAAGGACGAACGCGGCAAACCGTGCTGTATCGCCGAAATAATTGGCAAGCGAACTGGGGTTGTCCCTTCTCGCGGTCGGCACGTTATCGGACCCTATCCGACTCGCCTGCGGAATTGGGCTGAATTTCGCTGGCTAGAAGGCGAGACCGCAAATCCGGAATGCATGAAGATATCTGCCTGTGTTCTTCGTCATTCGCCCGCCGCGCCTCAGTTGAAGTCGACGTCAGGTTCGCCCCACCCGTACAGCCCTCACAGCCTGCCCAAAATCTCCTTCATTGCGCCGCCCGACCGCCCGACCGCCCGCTCGTAACCTATCCTCTAAGGTGGGCAAAATCTGCGTTACGGCGACGGGCTCTGTTTTGCCCTTCGTGGGGTCCAGATCCAGTCCTGGCTCGGACGCTTTTGGAGTTCAAACCAATAGGCGGGCGTTAGACGCCGTTGTGAAACTTTAAGACTGAGAAATCATCGATGAACCGTGGGGCAGTTCTAACCGGTGCGCGAAGACCGATCACGATTGTGATGATCGTGCTGTCGATGACTTTGGCGGTGCTGGTCAGTTTTGGTTGGTCGCAACCTGCGGCGATTGTGCTGCCGATCCCTTTGTTGATCGTCGGATGGATCGCCGCGTTTTGGGCCGCGGGAAGCTGGAAGACCGCTCTCAACAGGCAGGCCGAACAACTGACGGCCGAACGGGCCAATCTTCAAGCCATGTTTGACGCCAATCAAGTCGGTATGCTTCTATTCGACGAGCGCGCGCAAGTCGTCCTGGCCAACGGCAGCGTGGCGGAACTCTTCGGCAGGCAGCCCTCGGACCTCGTCGGTAGCAGGCCCGGCGACGCGCTTTGCTGTCTCCTTGCCGCCGCGAACAAGGAATGCCCCGGAATTGCCGCTGCTTGCCGTGGTTGCAACACGCTTGGAACGGTCAAGCAAGTCCTCAAGGATGGGCAGCCAATACGCAACAACGAATCGACCATGCGGTGTTTTGTCGGAGGCCAGGAGAGGCAACTTCAATTCGCCCTCTCCGCCTCTCCTGTGGAGTTGGACCGAAGGAAACACGTGCTGTTGACTTTGTTGGACATCACCCATCGGAGGCGAACCGAGAGTGACTTGAAGGACCAGGCGGCCGCGTTGGGGTCGGCAAACAAGGCGAGGACCTTTCTGGCGGATATCGTCGAGTCGTCAGACGACGCGATCATGGTGGAATCGCTTGAAGGAAAAGTTACCTTTTGGAACGAGGCGGCAACACTGCTCTTTGGCTACACAGACGAAGAGGTTGTCGGTCAGCCAGCGTCGACTCTCGCTCCTGAAGACCTTCTTGTCGAGGAACGCGAGGAACTCGAGACGGCGAAACGCGGCATACGCACTGAACATCTCAGCACGGTCCGGAAACGCAAGGATGGCTCTCGCGTCGCTGTGTCACTGAATATCTCCCCAGTTAGGGACGTTTCGGGGCAGGTCGTCGCCGTCTCAACCATCTCTCGCGATATCACTGACCAAAAGAAGGCTGAGGAGGATCTGAAGGAGTATGCAGACGCTTTGGAGGCGGCAAATCGAACTCTGGAGAAGTTAAGCAAGGCAGCGGAATCGGCCAGCCGGTCCAAGAGTGAGTTCCTGGCAAACATGAGCCACGAGATCCGCACTCCGATGACGGCGATACTCGGTTTCACCGATGTCCTTCTTGG
>CAZWOU010000168.1:0-15522 GCA_964635375.1 uncultured Pirellulaceae bacterium
TACGAGTTCAATCCAATTGGGGCGGTCAATGAACAACCGGGCATCGGGCTGCCAGCGAAGGAGGTCACGATTGCCGAAACGTTGCAGAACGCTGGATACACGACCGGGCTGATCGGCAAATGGCATCAGGGCGGCACGGCCGCCTTTCACCCCTTTCGACATGGCTTCGATGAGTTTTTCGGATTCATGCATGAGGGCCACTACTTCGTGCCGCCTCCCTATCGAGGCGTCACAACGATGCTGCGGCGGAAGACGCTCCCCAGTGGACTCAGGGGCCGCTGGGTCGGCAACAAGGGACTCATCTATACCGATCACATGGGCGGCAACGAGCCGGATTACGATGCCGATAACCCAATCACTCGCGGCGGTCAGCCCGTTGTCGAAACAGAATACTTGACCGACGCGCTCACGCGCGAAGCCGTCGACTTCATCGACCGCCACGACGACAAGCCCTTTTTTCTCTACCTGGCTTACAACGCCGTTCACAGCCCACTGCAGGGCGCCGACGCCTACATGGAAAAGTTCTCGCACATTGAAGACGTCCACCGGCGCATCTTTGCGGCTATGTTGGCCAACCTCGATGACAGTGTCGGCGCGGTCATGAAGCAGTTGCGGAAGTCGGGACTGGAAGAGAACACGATCGTCTTTTTTCTGAGCGACAATGGTGGTCCGACGCGCGAACTCACGTCCTCCAACTCACCTTTACGGGGAGGAAAGGGCACGATGTATGAAGGCGGCCTGCGAGTGCCCTTTATGGTGCAATGGAAAGGAACGATTCCCGCTGGAAGACTGTACAAGAAACCTGTCAGCTCGTTTGATATTTATGCCACCGCCGCAGCCAACAGCAAGGGCGTCACCGCGCCACGGCTTATCGAGGGCGTCGATCTGGCGCCGTTCTTGACCGGAAAGGACGACGGCAATCCCCACGATACCCTCTTTTGGCGGCAAGGCGGCAAGGCCGGTCTGCGTCACATCGATTGGAAATTGGTTCGCATGGGAGGACGGAAGGCGACCGGCAAAGCGCGATGGGAACTCTACGATCTCTCCAAGGATCTCTCCGAAGAAAAGAACCTAGCCAGGTCAAACCCCGAGCGTCTCGCCGAGTTAGTAGAACTGTGGACGAAGATGGACAGCGAAATGGCTGAGCCATTGTTTTGATTCAAGTAGCTTTGGTCTGCGCCGTGTTGGCTGAGTCGCAACGCGCAACAACTTAGTTGGAAAGAAAGACATGAAGAATATCTCGAAGTTTTTGTGCCCACTGCTGTGTGGAATTTGCCTGCTGCCCCTGGCGTCGGCCTCGGCCCAACAGCGCAAGAAGAAACCACAGCCGCGGTTGCGGTTCAAAGTCCAACAGTTGCACTTGGACAATAACGAAGGCTGCGCCGTGGGTGACATTAACAAAGATGGAGTTCCGGACATCACTGCGGGTGCCTTCTGGTACGAGGGGCCGGACATGATCCAGCACCCGCTGCGCAGGCTATTGCCGTTCGGAGCCGATTACATGGAGAACAATGGCGAGCACCTGGTGGACGTGAACGGGGATGGATGGCTCGATGTAGTTTCGGGTTCGTTCATGCTTCCGCAGCTCTCCTGGTACGAAAACCCAGGGGCGGACGATGACCAGAGCGGATGGTGGAAGGTGCATGAGCTGGTCAACACCGAACACGTCCAAAACGAGAATACGAGGATGCACGACTTGGATGGCGACGGAATTGGAGAGGTCGTGGTCGATAGCTGGAACGAGAAGAATCCCTTGATGGCGTGGAAGATCGTGACTGGGGCAAAGCCGAGCGTAAAGAAGATTCTGATCGGAGAGGCCGGCAGCGGGATTTCCAACGGACACGGGATCGGCTTCGGCGACGTCAATGGCGACGGGCTCGAGGATGTGATTTTCAAGAACGGTTGGTACGAGCGACCCGCCGCCGATGCCCTGGACAAACCCTGGCGGCATCACGCTGACTGGTCGTGGGATCATGCGGGCTCACCAATGCTGGTGGTCGATCTAAACGATGACGGCCGTAACGATGTGATCTGGGGCGACGGCCATAACTACGGACTTTACTGGATGCAGCAACGCGAACCGGCCTCGGACGGTTCGACGAATTGGCGAATTCACACGATCGACAAGAGGTCGTCTCAGCCACACACAATGGCGTGGGCGGATATGGACGGAGACGGAAAGCCCGAGTTAGTCACTGGCAAGCGCGTGCGCGCCCATTCTGGTCGAGATCCCGGCGGCGAAGAGGAACCGGTCGTGCTGATCTACAAATGGAACCCCAAAACGCTGCGTTTCGCCAAGAATGAAATTCACCGCGGCAAGGCGGGGATCGGACTGCAGATTCGAATTGCGGACATGAACGCCGATGGACGTCCCGATATCGTCGTGCCGGGAAAGAGTGGGACACACGTGTTGTGGAACCAGGGAGTGAAGTAGCGGTCGGCGGCCTTTGCGCCGTCCAATCTCGGGGCATGCCCTAAGGACCTGGACTCGCGAGGTCTGCCCCAGCGACGCGTAGACGTCCGGGACTGCGGATGAGATCGCAAGGCGAGTGCGGCGCGCCGCTCGCAATCAGAACGGAGAAGGAGAACTCATGCTCAAACGCATTTGCCTCGGTACTACGGTTTGTCTTCCGCTCATGGTTCTGCTCTCGAATGGCGCGACTGCGGACGAAGTGAAGCTGGGCGGCCACAGGTTTCAATTGCCCGATGGCTTTACGATTCAGCAGATCGCCGGACCGCCGCTGGTTGATCGACCAATCTGCGCCGACTTCGACCAGCAAGGACGGCTCTACGTGGCCGATTCGTCGGGTTCGAACGACCCGGTCGAGGAGCAGGTGAAGGACCCCACGCACCGCATCGTGCGACTGGAAGATTCAAACGGCGATGGACAGTTTGACAAATCGATTGTGTTCGCCGATCGAATCATGTTCCCTGAGGGAACGCTATGGCACGATGGGTCACTGTACGTTGCCGCGCCGCCGAGCATCTGGAAGTTGACCGACACAGACGACGACGGAGTTGCCGACCGGCGAGAAGAGTGGTGGAAGGGAAAGACGCTGACCCACTGCGCCAACGATTTGCATGGTCCGTATCTGGGACCGGACGGCTGGTTCTATTGGTGTAAGGGAGCCTTTGCCGAACAAACTTATGAGCGAGACGGTAAGCCGCCCTTTGTCACTCGGGCTGCTCATATTTTCCGTTGCCGTCCCGACGCGCCCCGCGATCCAAAGACGGGCAGCGTTCTCAGCTCGGCTATCGAACCAGTGATGACCGGCGGCATGGCAAACCCCGTCGATCTAACCTTCACTGCCAGCGGCGAACGCATCTTCACAACCACGTTTCTGATCCGTCCCCAGGCCGGTCTGCGCGACGGGTTGATTCATGCGATCTATGGCGGCGTCTATGGCATGCTGAACGAAGGCCGGCTAAGGGGTCACAAGCGAACCGGCGACTTGATGCCTCCCCTGTTACACACCGGCGCAGCAGCTCCCTGCGGCCTGACTCGTTACGAATCGCGTGTGTTCGGCAACGACTACCAGGACAATCTGTTTGCCTGCCTATTCAACATGAACAAAGTGACGCGGCACATACTTGAGCCTAGCGGTGCGACATTCAAAACGGAGATGGATGATTTCCTGGTTTCGGATAACCTCGACTTCCATCCGACTGACGTCCTTGAAGATGCCGACGGAAGCCTCATCGTGGTCGACACGGGCGGCTGGTATAAGCTCTGCTGTCCGACATCGCAATTGGAAAAGCCGGACATCTTGGGAGCGATCTATCGAGTGCGTCGCGCCGATGCGCCGCGCGTTAGCGACCCGCGAGGCTTGAAACTCAATTGGGCGAAGTTGTCCACTGCCGCTCTGGCCTCGCTGTTGGACGACGAGCGACCAGCGGTGCAGAGACGGGCGATTCAATCGCTGGCCAGCCGCCGTGCCGGCGCGATCGCTTCGTTGCGTGATACGCTGACCTCTGAGAACAAGTCCGAAGCTGCTCGCCTCAATGCGGTCTGGGCATTGACGCGAATCGATCACGTCGACGCGCGCGCTGCCGTCAGAACGGCGTTTCATGATCGGCGCCCGGCTGTGAGACAAGCGGCAGCGCACTCAGCCAGTGTCCACCGCGATCAAGATGCTCAAGCGGATCTGATCGATCTTCTCAGGAGCGACTCGACCCATAATCGACGCGCTGCGGCTGAGGCATTGGGTCGCATCGGTAACAAGGCAGCAGTACCGGCCCTTTTGGCGGCGGCGGGCCATGCCACTGATCGAACATTGGAACACTCCCTGATCTACTCGCTGATTGAGATTGCCGACGCTTCCGAAACCCGTGCCGAACTGGCCTCGGACAACTCGCAGTCGCGGCGCGCCGCCATGCTAGCGCTGGACCAAATGGACGGCGGCGGACTTCAAGTTCATGATGTCGCGAACTTGCTTTCCTCACGCGATGCCAAACTCAGGGAGACGGCCGCCTGGATCGTTGATCGAAATCCGCATTGGGCCGGGGCGTTAGTGCCCTACTTTCGCAAGCAAATTCAACACGTCCAGTCAACGTCGCCAAAGGAGTCGAATGAACTGCAATCGCGGCTGTCGCGCTTCGCAGCAAAGGCTCCGGTGCAAAAATTGTTGAGCAAAATCCTTGCTGACGACCGCCTGCCTGGCCATACCAAGCAACTCGTCCTAAAGGCGATGGCGCAGTCGGAACTGAAGCAGTTGCCGCCGTTGTGGGCCGCCGCGCTGACGAATCTCTTGGAGCGAGGAAATTCGGCGCTCGCTGAGGGCGCGGTCGGCGTTTTGCGTAAGATTTCCGCACCCAAAAGCGGAGCCGACCAGTTCGTCGCTGCACTCGTCGGCATCGCGAGCGATCCACACTCGCCTGCTGACCTGCGGCTGCAATCGCTCTGGGCCGTGCGCGGGCGAGTCAAGGATATCAACGCCGAACAATTCGAGTTCGTTGCGGGCCAAGTGGACGGTTCGCTACCCATCAAGACGCGGGCAACGGCTGTTGAAGTTCTAGCCACCGCTCGGCTCAATTCCGAGCAGCTGAAACTGCTGGCTGGCCTACTCAAGACGGTCAGCCCACTGGACATCAATCGACTGTTGGCTGCGTTCGGACAGTCGCGCGACGAACAGGTCGGGTTGGCGGTGGTCGAATCGCTTAAGCTGTCACCAGCGAGGTCGGCACTCGCCTTGGAATCACTCAAGCCGCAGTTGGCAAAATACCCCGCTCCCGTGCAGCAGCGAGCTGATGAACTGTACGCCTTGCTCGACGCAGAAACGGCCGAGCAGAGAGCCGAGCTGCAAAACGCTCTCTCGTCATTACCGGCAGGCAACGTTCGCCGCGGACAGGAAATTTTTCACAGCGACAAAGCCGCCTGTTCCTCCTGTCACGCCATCGGCTACCTGGGTGGTCGAGTTGGGCCAGACCTGACGCGTATCGCACGAATCCGCAACCGGCGTGATCTATTGGAGGCAGTTATCTTCCCCAGCGCATCGTTGGTTCAGAATTACGAGCCTATCGCAATCGTTACCAACGACGGCCGTATCTTTAACGGACTGGTGCAGCGCGAGACCGATGAGGAACTCGTGCTGGCCACCGGCCCCAACAAGGAAGTGCGGATCGCCAGAAGCGAAATCGACGAGATTAATCGCAGCAAAGTGTCCGTCATGCCAGCCGGTCTTGACAAACAACTTACACCTCAACAATTAGCCGACCTGGTGGAGTTCTTGACAACGAGAAAGTAGATCGTTGGTCGGCGCCGCCCAGACCTCTCCAAAGAGGTCTTACAGGACATTGATTCGTGAATCGCTACATACTGTGCGTTTTGACGACCTTCGCGTCCACGTCGCTGGCCCTTGGTGAAGTCAAACTCAGCAAACTCGACGACCATGGAGTCCGCGTAGAGATCGACGGTCGTTTATTTACCGAGTATCGCTACGAACCGGGCTTCTTTCCGATTCTTTATCCCATCATTGGCCCGAACGGCGAATTGGTGACGCGGCAGTTCCCAATGAAGAAGGACGTGCCGAACGAGCAGAATGATCACGAACACCATCGTTCGCTGCACTTCACTCACGGTCAGGTGAACGGCTTCAATTTCTGGGCTCCTCAGGTGAAGAAGAACGGACACACTACGGAAATCGTTCACGACCGATTTGAGAAGATCGCCTCGGGATCTGACGCCGGCGAATTGATCGTCTGGACGAAGTGGATCGGCGACGGCGAGGTGATTTTGCGGGAGCGAAAGACCTTGCGATTCATGCGGCTGGGTGACAGGCAAGCAGCGATGGATTACAACGTCGAACTGCACGCCTCGGACGAGCCAATCACGCTGGGAGACACAGACGATGCGGGGATGGCAATCCGCGTCGCGAGCACGAGGAAGGTTCGCGCGCACGGCCGAAATTCCGATAGCAAGGGCTATGGAACTATGGTCAACAGTCGCGGCGATATCAACGATAAGGCGTGGGGTAAGCGAGCCGAGTGGGTCGATTATCACGGGCCCGATGCGAGCGGAAAGACCGTGGGCATTGCAGTATTTGATCACCCGTCGAATCTGCGCTACCCAACCGGCTGGCACGCCCGCTACTACGGTCTGCTCAGCGCGAGCCGTTGGGGGATTGCCAGTTTTGAACGCGAACGGGGAGCGGTTAGAGGCGACGGCGATTACACCATCGCTCCAAAAGGCGTTTTGCGACTGCGGCATCGGTACGTGTTCCATCACGGCACGCCGAAAGAGGCGGAGATTGTCAATCGATTCGCGAGCTACGCGGGACACGAGCGGTTCCGCCCGCTCGGTCCGGAACTCGACGAACCGCGGATCATCTACAAGGGTGTGTTCATCGGAGACACCACGATTCCGGGCGAGCAGAAGAAGAATTGGGTGCAGCCGTCACATCCGTATTGCTGGCAGTTGAGCCGCAACCGCTGGCTCTGGGTCTTTCAAACGCGTTCCTTTGAGGGCATCGACACCGAGCGAGCGATCAACTACCAGATTCGCCGCGACCGACCAGATGGGCCAGTGATCCGCGAGAAGCTGTTGATCCCGTTTCGCGATGATTGGGACGCGATCGGCGATGGTTCCAAGCATTGGAAAGTCAACGGACATCCCAAAGTGTTCGGAGTACCCCAAGGTGCGCTCGGTCCAGGTGGCAGGTTGATTCCTCATCACAACCGCTTCGTGCTGGCCCACTATCGGCGGGCGCGCGCTGTAATCGATGGAAAGGCCGTTGATCCCCACGCTGACGCAAGACTGGAAAACACACTGCGACTGGAATGGGTCCAATTTCGACTCAACGACGCTGGCGATGACATCGAGTTGTTGTCCGAACCAACCGTGCTGCGACAGAAAGGCTATGAAAGGAAGACCGGCGAAGCATTCTGCTCGATCCAAAAAGCGCGCACGATGAATCACTGGTGTCATCCGCCAGAACCGCTCAACGCATCGTATACCAGCTGGCTCGATACGCCCCATTTCAACAACAACGGCATCGCGGCGATCGAGTATCGCTTCAACTCCGACACGATGCTCTACGAATGGGTGCGAACCGGAAAGCTGCAGAAGAGCGAGCCCGGCAAAGGCAAGATGTTCGAGGGCTCGATCAACCGCGTGGGCGACGAGTGGATTCTTTGTGTGCGCAATCGGGGTCATGTACTCGACGGATTCCGAGGTTCCTGCACCGCGTGGTTCAAGACCGCCGACCCGTTCGCCGGATTCGGCAACCCCACCTACGCCCCCGTTCCGTCCAGCTATTGCCCGCGATCCGCGTGGTTGATGCCAGATGGAAAGCTGCGAATTTTCAGCGGCGACTTCGCAACATCTCCTCGCCGACAGAAACGCGACCCGCTGTTCTGCTGGGACGTCGATCCAACGGATTTCTCGGTGTCGAGTCCGCGCACGATTCTGGGCGGTCGCCAGACGCTGGGGATGGAATTGCCGATGATCGGTTTTGCCAAGCTCTCGCCAGTGCACAACAACCGGCAGATCCTGACGTTTCGAGTTACCACGCTCAATCATCGATTCGCGACAGATCGTTGGCCCGCCGTCACGGCCCATGACCTGGCCCACAGCGGAGCACACTACTGCGTGATCCGATTTCCGGAAGGCGCTGTCAAGGACCCATGGAGGTTTGAGTGACCGGTGATTCCTGTCAGCGGTTTAAGCAACCCTTATTTTGACTTCGACCGCGCTATCAGTAATTTCGCGCGATTGGCGATTTCTACATTCTTGGTCACGGCGACGACTTGTGTCATGGCAGCCGCCACCGATTTCGGATCAGCGTCAACGATTCGTTCGCCAATCGTCACCGCCGCCTTGCTCGCGTCTTCACTAAGCGACGGCGTCTTCAGGTGCGGCGTGATCATTCTCAGGCCCTGTACCAAAGGGAACCGCGTGAGTGTGTCGAGCACTAGTTTGCGTTCTTCATCTCGAGTCGCAGCGGCGAACGCCCGTTTGCTCATTTGCAGACGTTGGCCAGCCCTCAATCCGAACTGTCGAATAATGCGAATGTAGCCCCGCAGGCTACGAACGCGGTATTTTGCATTTCCCGACTGGGCCAGCTCGAGGAGCACAGGAGCGGCGTCGGGCGTCAGCCATCTTCCGAGCGCCTGCGTGGCGGCATTCGCAGCTGAATCCTCTTTGCCCCCCGCAGCGGCTCGCACGCCAGCCAGCGCCTGTTCGCCACCCACATAGACGAGCAGGTTCATCAGATCGGCTTGGGCAGCAGCCGAAGCGCCGGCCGTTCGATCCAAGAGGATCTTAGATGCGGCAGCTCGGTCAGCCATGCGCTGACTGGCTTTGCGCAAGGCCTCCTTCATGGGCGTAGCCGCCTCGGAAGATCCCATCGCCAGCATCTTGTCGACCAGTCGCGGGAAGTCTTTGAGTCCGACCGTCATGCCGAGGCCATCTATCGCCGAGTTTCGCAATTTCGGATCGTCGGCCGAGACGTACTTCAGCAGCAGTGGAATCACACGGGTGATCCCCCGCCGACCGACGACATCCACCAGGACAAGACGCTCTTGCCCGTCGCTGTTTTCCAGTCGCTGAGCCAGCTGGGCATCAACATCATCGCCGCCAAGGGTCGCCAGGCTGTCGCGCGCCGTTGTCGCCAGAACTTCGTTGTCGGAGACGGCCAACTTCAGCAGCGTGGGCGCCTCGGCGCCACTGCCGAGCTTACCGAGGACTCGAGCAGCGGCAATTCTCATGTTGGCGTCACCAGAGCTTGTCGCCCCGATCACCACCTTCAACGCCGACGCGTCACCACGATCGCCGAGCACATGCATCAGTAGAATTCGGCGAGCCGGAGGTAGTGAATCGAGTTGTTTCACCAACTGCCCGGTCGTGTTCGCATCCGTCAGATTGTGTGCGAGCTCCAGTCCAATCCGAAACAGATCTAGATCGCTGTCGCCGAGATAAGAGTTCATTAGTTCGTTCACGTTCTGCGAACCTGCGCGGATTTCTCCAAAGCGCGACGCCACGTTAATATGCTTCGGCAATTCGGCCGAGCGCAAGGCCGTCAGAATTTTCAATGCGTCTGCATTCTTGCCTTCGATGAGTAACCGGTCCGCAGCCGTCAGGCAGGCGTCTGCTGCCGTCACGCGAAGCGCCGGCTTGCCACCTAGCGCCTGGCGAACTGCGTTGACGGATTCAGGAGTGGCCAGTGCGCCCAATGCGGAAACCGCAGCCGCCGCAGCCTGGTGGTCATCACCGCCCGCCAGATTGACCAATGCATCGACCGCTTGCTTGTCTTTGCGAGTAGCGACAGAATTGATCACCCCCACGAGCTGCCTGCCCTTCAATTCGCCCAGCGCATGGCGAAACGCCTTATCGACTTCGGAACTGGGATTGGGTTCCAGGGCGAAACGCGCGTAGTGCGACAGCTCTGCGTGGGCCAGCAACTTCGCCAACGCCGGTACGGACTTCGATGTGCCGATAATCGCCAACCGCTGGCAAACTTTGGCTTTTTCAAACAACTCAACATCGGAATCCAGAACAGCCAACAGTTGCGACTCGTCGCCCTCTGCGGGAAGTGGTTGCTGAGCCAACGCCGCATACGGCAACAGCAGGCACATCACGAGCGTGGCGACGGAACAAGGGGAGCGAAAGATGATCATCAGCGGTGTCCTCGGGCAATCGAACCTGGTGTAGGTTGCGAGATTGGGTGTCTTCAAAGTGATTCGAAAGAGATCCGGCATCAGACGCGCCACGGTTCACGCATGGCTCGCGAACGCATGCGGTTGGCTTCTTCGTCGCCTGCGAATTCTTCCTTCACCGGGTCGAAAGTCAGTTTGCGATTCAGTTGCCAGGCGATGTAGGCGGCATGACACACGACGTGCGACTGGGCGACGACGGCCGGGTTCGCGTTGGTCATAGCTCGCGTCTTGACGCAGTCCAGGAAGTTGCGAATGTGGGTTGTCGGATCCGTGCCGGCGCGGTGGAAGACCGATTGTTGAGTGCGCAGCGACTCCGGTTCAAGAATAAAGTTTCCGGAATCCCCGGTCTCGATCCAGCCTTCGTCGCCTTCGTAACGAACGCTGCAGGTGCCCATCCCCATCCAGCCCTCGCTTCGCATGACCAGCTTCAGACCGTCGGCATAGTAACACTCCACTCCATCGGAATTGGGGACGTATTCGACCGGTGCGGTGTCGTCCCTGCCGGCTGCCCACTGGCAAAGGTCAACCGTGTGCGACCCCCACTCGAGAATCCCGCCGCCGTGAAAATCGAAGTGTCCTCGCCAGCGACCAGCCACGTACTGCGAGTTGTAGGGCCGCCAAGGGCACGCGCCGAGCCAACGATCCCAGTCGCAAACGTCTTTCGCCGGTTCCGGTTCGGCGGGCAGCCAATGATGGCTCGTTCCCGGTGGTCGCGTGTTGGCGTGAATGGTGTGCAGTTTGCCGAGTTTGCCGTCACGCACCAGGTTCTTGGCGAATTCAAAGTTGCCGATCGTGCGTCGTTGAGTTCCCGCCTGATAAACACGGTTGTATTTGCGATACGCGTCGGCCAGTGCGCGACTTTCGGTGATGGTTAGCGAACACGGTTTTTCGCAGTACACGTCCTTTCCAGCTTTGGCAGCCAGAATAGAAGCCATCGTGTGCCAGCGATCACCCGTTGCAATCAGCAGCGAATCGATGTCTTCCCTCGCAAGAATGTCAAACATATCCTGATAGAGAACGCAGTCTTTGGTTCCGTACGTGCTATCGACGACCGACTTGACAGCTTCGCGTCGCGACTTTTGCAGGTCCGCAACAGCGACGAACTGCACGTCGGGGTTGGCGAGAAAACACTTCAGGTCGACGGTGCCGCGCCGCCCGACGCCCAGGCCGCCCAAGACAATCCGTTCGCTGGGAGCCACGGCGCCGCCGAGTCCCAGAGCGGATGAAGGCACGATCCAGGGAGCCGCCAATGCGGCGCCGGCGGTGGACGCCGAAGTTTTCAAGAATTCACGTCGGTTCTTGGCTCTCATATTTCTACTCCTTCGGTTTGTGCACAGTGGGCCATGCCCATTCCGGCTAACTCTGAACGGGAGACGTTGCACGTATTCTCTCGGTTTGCTGCTCTGACAAGCGGGGCAGCGTCGATTCTTCTGTCGAATTGCGACGAGTTCACATCACCTATATATCCAATTCTGCCGGCCGATTCTGCCCGTTTCGGAGGAAAATAAGACGAGAAATGTCGGCCGAATCGCCAGGGTCTTCCGATCGGAGGGTAGAAAACCACGGCCGTCCCTTTTTGGGCTTAGCATAGAAGACCTGGATGGATCGCTCTGTGTAAATTGATTCTATATGACAACGCCCCAATAAGCTGCGCGAGTGCCTCGCCGCAATCCAAGCCCGAGCCAGTCGACCGCTCCGCCAGACGACCAACACAACAAGACGACCAACACAACAATGGGAATGAAACACGAATGAAGAAGCAAGGAACATCCGCTGCGTGTTTGTGTGTCCTAGCGGCGGTAATGACGTTGACGGCGGTAAGGATCACCGTTGCCGCCGAACATCAGCCAGCCGGCAAACCCAATATCGTCCTCTTCTTGGTGGACGACATGGGTTGGATGGACAGCACGCCGTACGGTTCGCAGTACTACGAAACTCCGAACATGAAACGGCTGGAACGGCAATCGATGCGATTTACCGATGCCTACGCTGTGCCGTTATGCTCTCCGACTCGCGCGTCGATACTGAGCGGCCAGTATTCATCTCGTCACCGCGTCACCTCGGCGACAGGTCATCGGCCAGCGGCCGCCGCAGACGCCTCTCCATATCGCGCCAAGGCGCCAGCGAATCAACCATTCATCTATGCGGACAGCAAGAACTATCTCGATCTCGACCTCGTTACTTTCTCGGAAGTGTTGCGCGACGCGGGTTACCGCACCGGACATTTCGGGAAATGGCATCTCGGCTTGAGTCAGGAGCACTGGCCCGAGAAGCACGGATTTGAGGTCGCCTTCCACGCCGAACCGAGTCCCGGGCCGGCCAGTTACTTTTCGCCCTACGGCGTCCGCACCCGTGGAGAGCCCGCTGGGAGACACCACGTCGGAACGATCACCGATGGTCCGGACGGCGAATACATCACCGACCGCTTGACCGATGAAGCAATCCGTTTCGTCGAAAGCCACAAAGACGAGCCATTCTATCTCAACTTCTGGCATTTCGCAGTTCACGGACCGTGGGGGCATAAGGAAGAATACACGAAGCAGTTTGCCGAGAAGACGGACCCGCGCGGCCAGCAGCGAAATCCAATCATGGCCTCGATGCTCAAGAGCGTGGATGAAAGCCTTGGACGCGTGATAGACAAACTGGACGAACTCGGACTGACCGACAACACGTTGTTCATCTTCTATTCAGACAACGGAGGCAACACACACAGCAACGTGCCAGGCAGCCGACAGATTCAGAACATCAAGCCAGGGCATCCCAAATGGGAGTTCGTCAAGGACTGGAAGAAATGGGCCGGCGACCAACCGCCCACAAACAACGCTCCACTGCGTGAAGGAAAGGGAAGAATCTACGAAGGGGGACAACGCGTTCCTCTCATGGTGCGCTGGCCGGGTCGAATCGAACCCGGTTCCATCAGCAATTCCATCGCTGGTCCAATCGACCTTTACCCGACGATCCTCGAGGCCGCCGGCCTGGAGAAGCCGAAAGGTCACATCCTTGATGGTGAGTCGCTTATGCCTATCCTGAAACAGACGGGTAAACTCAAACGGCAGGCCTACTTCACCTGGTTCCCGCACCTGGTTCCTGCCGTGTCCGTCCGCCAGGGTGATTGGAAGTTGATTCGGCGGTTCGAACCGCACGTCAAATATCCGGAAGTCCGCGAGCTTTACAACCTCAAGAAAGACATCGGCGAAACGCAGAATCTGGCGAGCATGATGCCGGACAAGGTGGGAGAGTTGGATGCACTAATCGACCAGTTCGTGCGGGACACTGGGGCGCTGTATCCAAAGCCGAACCCAGACTTCAACGCCGACGCTCAGACCAGACCCGCAGCCTCAAACCTTACCGCAGGTCTCGTTCCCAGAAACAGCCAACTGGTCAAGACGGACGGCGCGATTCGCGTCATAGGAAAAGGGCGCCAGCCTTTCCTCGGCACGGCCCAGGTAAGATCCAGTGGACCGCTGACACTGAAACTGCGCGCCCGCAGCACGACTGGCGGAAAAGGGCGAGTTCAATGGAAGACCGCCAACCAGGAGGAGTTCCCGAAATCCGAGCAAGTCGTCACATACAATCTCCCAGCGGGATCGGATTGGCAGGACATCACTGTTCTCTTGCCCATTGAAGGCAATGCCAGAGTCATCCGGTTGTACCTCCCCGCTGAAAAAGCGGCCGTGGAAATCCAGTCGATCCAGTTCCTGCACAAGAGCGGCCGGAAGAAATCGTGGGACTTTTCAGGAGTAACCCCCTGACCGCGTCGGCGAGAAGCGGATCAGAGAGGAGAATGGGCGAAGCTTTGTGAGGTCGCTTGGAACCGGACAAAGCGTTGTCATTTCTGTGCCCCAAGTTGTTTAGCGGCCAAGTTGTTTCGCAACGAAATGGCAAGAGAGGAACCACCATGAAGCCTGCCCCGATGCTGGCCGCCTCACTACAGGCTGCTTCACTACTGGCCACCCTGGTCACCAGCTCCACTGCCAACGCGGCCGAGCCGCCCGAACACCCCAACGTCCTGATGATTATCGCGGACGATCTGAACGACTGGGTCGGCTGCCTGGGCGGTCATCCAGACTCGAAGACGCCCAACATCGACCGCTTGGCGCGGCGAGGTTTGCTGTTCGCCAACGCCCATTGCGCGGCGCCAGTGTGCAACCCGTCTCGAGTGGCGACGTTCACAGGAAGGCGCCCGAGCAGCACCGGCATTTACAACAACGCTCCGGTCTGGCACGAAGTCATGCCCGGCGTCGCCTCGATTCCACAGCATTTCAAAGCGAGCGGCTACTACACGGCTGGCGGCGGCAAGGTCTATCACCACCTGCCTGGTTTCAATCGGCGCAGCGACTGGAGCGAGTACTTTGATCAAGTCTTCAACGGGCATTATTTGGCGCGGCTTGCGAGCGGAGCGGATGTGAACAACTTCATCTGGCCGGACGGTTTTCCCCTCAACGGCTTGCCTGAGGTGAAGGCGCTCGCTCGCCCACCTCGGAACGCAAAGGAATTTGACTGGGGACCGTTCGACAAGACAGACGACGAGATGGGTGACGGGCAGATGGTCCTTTGGGCCGAGAAGTTTCTTGCGGACCCGCCCAAGCAACCGTTCTTCCTCGCCGCAGGCATCTTCCGCCCGCATTTGCCTTGGTACACGCCGCGGAAGTACTTCGACATGTTTCCACAGGACGAGATAACTCCGCCGCCGATTAAGAAAGACGACGTAGACGACCTGCCGGAAGCCGGGCGCCGGATGGCCGAGCAGCGGCGTGCGGACCTTGAACTGGTCAGGCGCTCGGGGCAGTACCAGAAGGTGTTGCAAGCGTATCTGGCAAGCGTAGCCTATTGCGACGTGATGGTCGGGCGGCTCTTGGATGCCCTGGATGCCAGCCCGGCGGCGAAGAACACGATCGTCATCTTCTGGTCCGACAACGGCTGGCACTTTGGTGAGAAGCAGCACCTGCACAAGATGACACTCTGGGCTCGCTCCACCCGACTGCCGCTGATCATCGCAGCGCCTGGCGTCACGCACCAAGATAGTCGCACTTCGCGGCCTGTCAGTTTCGTCGATCTCTTTCCGACGTTGAACGAACTGTGCGGCTTGCCCCAGCCGGCAGGTCTGGATGGCGCCAGCCTGACGCCGCTCCTGAAAGATCCGAATCGAACTTGGGACCGGCCGGCGCTGGTCACCTATCTGCGAGGCAATCACGCCGTTTGCGATGAACGATGGCGCTACATTCGCTATGCCGACGGCGGCGAGGAACTCTACGATCACGAAGACGACCCCAACGAGTGGGCCAACCTGGCCGAGAAGCCGGAACTGGACCGCGTGAAGGCGGAACTGGCGGCATGGCTGCCTGAGACAGGCGCGCCGAGTTTGAAGCG
>CAZWOU010000169.1:0-6938 GCA_964635375.1 uncultured Pirellulaceae bacterium
TTCATCCGCGAGTCCCATCAGCCGAGTGCGAATGCTGTGGTCAATGTTCCGCAAACCGGATATCGCAAACGAACCATCTTTCTGCGTAAACACGGACGTCCATTTTCGCTGTTCAGCGTCAATGGCGGACACCATGACGCCTTCGATCGGTTTGTCGGACTGGTCGACGACTTTCCCACGAATCGTCTCCGCATCAACCGAACCGCTGAATAGAAAGAGGGCCAAAACGAATCCGGCAAGCGGTGCAAAACACTGTCTCATCGAGTCTTCTCCATTTGCGCTCGGTCATCGGCATTTAGCGATCTTATGGTCCGTCCGGTTCTGCCGACACTCTGATGCCAGAATGCTTCGCCCGAATTTTCGGTCGGCGACCAAAAGTCCTCGCGGTGGTTGAGGCTGTAGTATCGAGCAAGCAAGGCGTCGCAGCAATACGGACGCGATTCTGCATCGAGTGAGTTTGGATAAACGTGGCCAGCCGCCGCGAATTGTGCATCGTTTTGGAGGAACCAAGCAGCAATAGTGCGCCAAACTGGCCACGCTTAGATACCAGGGCTGCCGTATGATCGTGGACATCTCTTTTTGGGGGCGGCTAGCGCGGTCGTGGGCCTAGGATCTTATTACGAAAGTGAAGTGGAATCCTCTAATGTGTGTTCGGCCTTTGCTTCTTCCGCTCCGCGCTGCTGTGCTGGTGTACAATCAGCTTCGTCTCGCGCCACAACATGCCCCTGCACACAAGGGTCTCCTCCGGAGCCGGGCTCCCATCCATGCTTCCTCTCCCTTTCCGAGTTCAATGCAACATGATTATTTCAACATGCCTGCGGTTTCTACTCGTTCCCCTGATGTTTGCCGCGTGCGCCGCGTTCACTTTGCCGGAAGCTTCGGCACAGGAGCGATCGGAGGACCCGTTGGCCGAAATCTACTCGAAAGAACTCCCTTCCTCTGTGGAATCTCTCATGGCCCAGTTCCGCCGGGAGCGGGCGTACGAGGTGGGCGACTTTCCGCTCGAGCCCGCCGCTTTTCGCCGCTTTCAAGAGGAAGTTGTCACTGGGTGGGCCGAATCGCTCGGCATGGAGGACTGGGTCGTGCGCAATCCGCCAGCGGGGAACTCCAGTCCGATCGCCGGCAAGTTCAAAGATCGCATCGTCAAGCGGCTAACGCTCGACAGCGGCGTGGCGATTGAAGCCCATGTCGTCGAGATTCTCGATACGGGCGACCAGATCCCGGTGGTACTTTGCCTGCCTCGCAAGGTGGCGGGCAAGAACGAAGAGAAGACAATTCCGGGAATTCTCTGTTGTCCGGGGCACGGGCAGAATGGGCTGCGCGACCTCGTCTTTGATCGGAAGAGTTACCAGCGAGCCATCGCCGTTCGCCTGGCAGAGGCGGGCTTTGCTTCCGTAGCTGTTGAAAAGATCGATTGCGGCTACCTCTCGCGCAGCGCGCCGACCGGCAACGACGAGAAAGCGATTACCACCTTCCGCTTGGGCCTGGGGAAAGACACGACTCGAGCAATTCAGCTAAAGGCTACCGTCGCGGCCACGGAGATTCTGGCCACTCATCCACGCGTCGACGAGAACCGCATTGGCGCCACAGGAGTGTCGCTTGGCGGCTGGCTTGCAATCCAGACCGGACTCCTCTCGGATCGCATTCAAGCGGCGGCCGAGTACGCCACGAAGAGCGTCTTTCTGGGCGACGACGTTGCGCCAGCCCAGTTTGTCGGCGTCGGCGACATCTGCCACATCGTGCCCGGCAGCTTTCGGCTGGGGGACCGGAACATCCTGATGTTCCCCTTCGCGCCTCGCCCGCTTCTTTCCGGCCACGGCGGGCCCACAGACCGAAACTCGCACCGCGAACATCAGCAGTACTACACCAAAGTGCATATGGCCCAATACAAAGCGCTCGGAAAACCGGAGAACTTCCGCTACCACATGCACGACGGCGGGCATTCGATTCACCCGGAAACCGTAATCGCGTTCTTTGACGAGCAGTTCCGGGCTTCGAAGTAAGCGTATTATCGCCAGCTCACGCGCGAGCTGCCTTGAATCCAACACCTAGATCAAGATCAACGTTCAGCTTCTTGTCGTCGTTCTTAATCGTTGCGGTTCCGAGTGCTCCGTCCAGCCTCGCTGTTCTTCAAATTCACTGAAAACGGGTTGCGCGGGCTGCTATTCCTGTCTCTTGAGCAACGCTCTGGCATTGCCGGATGTGATCGCTTCTCGCTGAAATTGGGCCAGTTCTGATTCTCGCAACTTGAACTTCGCCGACTCGAAGTTGAAGAAGGGTGCGTGAGATCCGAACAGGATTCGCTCGAGTGGCACAGTTGCCAATAATCGGTTGATGCCTCCGACCCCTTCCAGCATGGCGATCTCAAAGTAAACATTGCCTGAGGAGGCGAGTTCTTCAACCTCGGCCGCCTTTAAGTCTTTGAGTCCGTTTAGGATGACGAGTCGTTGTTTCCGACGGTTCGCCAGCAGTCGAGGAAGCGGGGAAGTATCGACCTTGGCGACGCGCATTAGCGGGTGTTGAGTCCTCTCGTCCTCCATCTTGAACGCCAATTGAACGATCAGCTCGCGTCTCTCGGCCAACTCAAGAAGCTCGGCGAACTCGGGGGACTCCAAATCGTAACCGTGGTAGTTCGGGAACAGGCGTATGCCGGGCATGTGATGCACTTCGTGGCAACGTCGCAGGTCTTCTTTCCAGTCGGGTAGGCGTGGGTTGACTGAGCCAATGGGAATCAGCCGCCCATTGCTTGTTCGACATGCTTCGGCAAGTCGGGCATTCACTGCGGCCATGTCTCGGTGCAGTAAGGCATCGAAGCTTCCCGCCCAGGCTTGGCTAACCTGTTCATCAGCGAGCTTCTTCAACAACGTTGCCGTTTCGTCCAGCGGCAACCGGCGGCAGGGCCAGCGGGAGAGGTGAACATTGACGTCGATCACGGTAACCGGACTCCCTTCTGTTTGAGGATCGGCAGCAGGAGTTTGCGCAAATTTCCGCCAAGAATTTTCCCCTTGTCCTCCGTGGAAATGTCAGCTCCGACGACTTTGGCGAGTTGCGATGCGAAGCTGCGTCCGCCAATATCGCTGCCGTAGATGACGCGGTCGACGCCCAGTTCGCGAACGGCCATCTCGATGACACCCGCGGTCGGGTCGAACCCGCCGGTTCCGATCGCTACGGATGTGGAACTGCGAATCGCTCGAATTCCCCGTTCCCAATCGCCACCGGTATGACCACAGATCAGCTTGGCCTTCGGGTGTCGCTTGGCGAGCTTTGCCAGGTCGTCAGGCGTTGATTCGCCCGGCAGATTGCCGCTGGACTTCAGCCAAGTGTGTTGATAGATCACTGCCTGCAGCTCCGTTGCCCGGTCCACGATCGCGTCGAGACTTTCATCGCTGCATTTTTGAGCTACCCATAATTTCACACCGACCATCGGTCCGTCTTGAACGCAGCGGTCGATCTCTTTCAGGCTCTCTTCAACGAATCGGGGGTTGATATAGACGAAGCCGAAGGCACGATCGTGCCAGTGGCTCAGCGCCTGCAGCACCTGGTCGTTTTCACGCTGAAAGTCAGCGGGCTTGGGGTCCTTCGACCAAGGGAACCCCATGAAGAAGACAAGCCGGTCAACGCCCATTCGATCGGCAAAGTCCATCAATTTTGCGATCCGTTCATCGGGGGTTCTTCCGCTCACTCCGGAAAGGTGGCAGTGCAGGTCCCAGATCATTGGCGCTGTCCGCGGGCGATGGGTGGTTGTTTCTGAGTAACTAAGATCTTGCACTCCCTATGGTATTACATTGAACTAGCGCCTGCGAATCGCCGGGGGCCGCGATGCCGAGCCGTCGAGACAAACAGCCTGGCCAGCGTTGTTTCAGAATTGCCAGCTTTGTTTCAGAATGGTCGCTTGGTTGGGATCGCGGCGAAAGACGCTCGAATTCTCGGGCTCGTTTTTATATACTGGTATCTCCAAGTTGGGCGATGCGCCAGTGAGTGTCCTAATCCGCTGGTTGTTTTCGATACATTCCCACGCGGCACTTCCTCACAACCTCCTGCCAATTACCGAACCTGCCATGAAACTCCTTCTCTCCGTTGTTGTAGCCGGCGTGGCGATTTCGGTTGCCCACGGCGCCCTCGCGGCTGATCCCAAGGCGGCCGAGATCCGATTTTTCGAGGAGAAGATTCGGCCGGTGCTGGTCGATCGATGCTACAAGTGCCATTCGACTGGCGCTCTCGAGGCGAAGGCGCTCAAGGGGCAGTTGTTGTTGGATAGCCGCGATGGGATTCGCAAGGGTGGCAAAAAGGGGCCGGCCATCGTGCCGGGCGACGTAAAGAGCAGTTTGTTGATTCAAGCGATCCGCCACGAATCACTCGCGATGCCTCCGAAGAGCGAAGCGGAAGGCAAGTTGCCGGACCGTGTGATCGCCGACTTCGTCAGGTGGGTGGAGATGGGCGCTCCCGATTCGCGGGACCAAGCGTCTGCGCTGTTTCCGGAATCGGGAGTCGATGTCGAGCAGGGCCGATTGTTTTGGTCGTTCCGGCCGCTAGGAGACGCGACACCACCTGAGGTTGCCAACGGGGCCTGGGTTCGAACTCCGATCGATCGGTTCATCCTGCGGAAATTGGAAGCCAAAGAGATCAGTCCCAACGAGACTGCCAGCCGCCAACGGTTGATTCGCCGAGTCTATTTTGATGTCTGGGGGTTGCCTCCGAGCCCGGAGGAAGTGCAGGCGTTCGTCGCCGACTCATCTTCCGACGCCTACGAGAATCTCGTTGACAAGATGCTCGCAGGGCGGCATTTCGGAGAGCGTTGGGCCCGTCACTGGCTCGACCTCGCCCGCTTTGCAGAGAGCAACGGATACGCTTTCGATAAGGACCGCCCAGCGGCCTACCACTTTCGCGACTTCGTCATCAAGGCGCTCAATGAAGACATGCCTTATGACGAGTTCATTCGTTTGCAGATCGCCGGCGATCTTATGCGGGGCAACGATTACATGGCCCAGGCTGCGACTGGTTTCCTGGCGGCAGGGACGTTCACTTCTCAGCAAACTCAAAAGGAACGAGAACGAAGTCGATACGAACAGCTCGACGACATTATTTCGACAGTCGGCACGGCGACCTTGGGGCTAACGCTCGGCTGTTGCCGCTGCCACGATCACAAGTTTGATCCCATCTCTCAGTACGACTACTATCGCATGGCCGCGGCGTTTGCCGAGGTCGGTTTTCAGGATTTTCAATTCGATCAGGCTCCGGAGAGATACAATCGCGAGAAAGCCCTGTTCGACAAGGCCCACCAACCGTTTGTTGCGGCCAGAGTGAAGTACGAGAAGGAACAGTTGCCTGGCCGTCTGGCCGCCTGGCTAGAGACCCAGTCGCAAGAGACGATTCAGCCGAAACTCACCGTCTGGCAAACGATCGGCCCCTTTTCGGCCACCGATTTTGACAAGGCTTACGACCAGAAGTTCCCGCCTGAGGCGAAGGTCGATCTGAGCTCGATTTACGACGATGGCAAGCTTAAGTGGGTTCCGCAACCGAGCTGGAGCGACGGCAAAGTCCACAATACGCTTCGCGGCGACAACTCGGCCAATTACCTTTTCCGTACGATAGAAGTCGAAGCGGCGACTCCGCTGGAGATCTCGCTCGGCCGCGACGATGCGATCAAGGTCTTCCTGAATGGGAAGCAAGTTTTGGCCCAAAAGGTCGCTGGCGGTGCGGCTCCCGACCAAGCGAAAGTGAAACTGGCGCTCGTCGCAGGACGAAACGAACTCCTCTTGAAGGTCGTCAATGGCGGAGGGCCGTCTGGATTTTATTTCAAGGCAAAAGACAACCGCCCGCCGAAGAACATTGCGGCGATCCTGGCTCTGGCAGCTGAAAAACGGAACAGCCAGCAACAGCAGACGCTGCTCAAGTGGTTCGGCCAATTCGATGCTGGCTGGACGAGTTTGAATTCCGCCGAATCCGCACATCTTGGGAAGCAACCTAAACGCGATTTGCTGCCGATTTTCGCCGCCCGCAAGGGAGGGGCGACGTACAACTTTGGAGCCGACACGCGGAAGGTCTATTTTCTTTCCCGCGGCAGCTCGAACGCAAAGAAGAGCTTGGCGACTCCTGGGTTCATTCAAGTCTTGATGACCTGCGATGAGCAGGAAAGTCACTGGCTCGGTCAAGCGGACGCTGAGACGAAAAAACCTCGACATCCACGGGTCGCGTTCGCCGATTGGCTGACCGACACCGAGCGCGGGGCGGGCGGCTTGTTGGCGCGCGTGATTGTCAATCGGCTCTGGCAGCACCACTTCGGCGTTGGCATCGTCAACACGCCTAGCGACTTTGGCGAAGAAGGCAGCAGGCCGACCCATCCGGAACTGCTCGAGTTTCTTGCTGGCGAACTGATCCGGGGCGGCTGGAAGCTGAAGCCGATTCATAAGTTGATCATGACCAGCTCCGTTTACATGCAAGATATTCACGGGAGCGAAGCTTCTCAGAGACACGATCCCGCCAACAAACTGTGGTCGCGACGAACGGCTCGCCGTGTTGAGGCAGAGGTTGTTCGCGATACGTTGTTGGCCGTTAGTGGTACGTTGGACGAGACGATGTTCGGGCCTGGCTCGCTCGACCAGAACAATCGCCGCCGCAGCGTCTATCTGCGCGTGAAGCGGGGGACGTTGATTCCCATTCTGCAGTTGTTCGACGCCCCCGACGCGATGCAGAGCATCGGCGATCGGTCGGTGACCACGGTCCCGCCGCAAGCGTTGGCGATGATGAACTCGCCTTTCGTTCGCGGTATGGCTGAGAAACTTGCCAAGCGAGTTCGCCCCGACAGCGAGAAGGCGTTGGAGCAAGTCATCGACGATGCGTTTGAACTCTCTCTGTCGCGCCAGCCCAGCGAGGACGAACGCCAGCGAATGCTCGAGTTTATTGTCAGTCAGGCGAAATCCTATGGCGGAGCACCGGCT
>CAZWOU010000169.1:6948-15172 GCA_964635375.1 uncultured Pirellulaceae bacterium
CACCGGCTGCTACCGACCTGGCCGTGACTGATTATTGTCAACTGATGCTCTCCTTGAGCGAATTTATGTTTGTTGATTGACCTAACAAGAAGATCTTTCCATGAGCGACCATTCTCCGCGATCATCGCGAGCCCCGTTCGATTTTCATTCGCGCCGAGCGTTTCTCAAGAACTCCGGTCTCGGGTGTGGGGCGTTGGCCCTTACCGGGATGTTGCGGGACGAAGGATTGGTCTCTTCGGCTTCCGCTGAGACGCCACAAAACTTGTCGATCAGGAAGCCGCATTTTGCGGCGAAGGCGAAAGCCATCATCTGGCTGTTCATGCCGGGAAGCCCTTCCCAAGTCGACACGTTTGATTACAAGCCCAAGCTGCAGAAACACAACGGCCAGAAATTGGACGGGGCCGACACGAAGACGGGTTTCTTCACAACCAGCGGAAAAGTGCTCGCGTCGCCATTCAAGTGGAAACAGTACGGCAAGTCAGGCGCCTGGGCGTCCGAGGTCTTCCCGAGCATGACCGAGCATGTCGATGACATGGCGTTCATTCACTCCTGCTACTCGCAGTCGAACAACCACACTCCAGCGATGTTGGAGATGAACTCTGGCATGTTCCTGCCGGGCAGACCCTGCGTCGGGTCGTGGGTCACCTACGGGCTGGGGTCGGTGAATTCAAATCTACCTGGCTTTGTCGTCATGCATGGCGTGAAGCCTCGCGGCGGCAACCCGATTTGGTCTCCCGGTTTTCTTCCGAAGGTCTTTCAGCCAACCGCAATCGATGGCCGCGCTGCCACGCCCATCGCCAACCTGTCCCGTCTCAAGTCGATGGCGGATAAGCAGCAGCGGGCTCAGCTTGATGTGCTCAAACAATTCAATGCCAAGCACCAAGAGCTTCGTCCGCACGAAGCCGATTTGGCGGCGAGGCTTGAATCGTTTGAATTGGCCTATCGCATGCAGACTGCGGCACCCGAGGCATTGGATCTCAACCTCGAGACTGCGACGACCCGGAAGATGTACGGCGTCGAACAGAAAGAGACGCAACTTGTCGCCAAGCAATGCCTGACCGCTCGGCGACTTATCGAGCGCGGCGTGAGGTTCGTACAACTCTATGCTGGCACCAATGGCGGCGCCGGCGGAGTGGGAGACGTCCCCTGGGACGGCCATAGCGACATCGGCGTCAACCATCGGATCGCCGCCAAGTCGGTCGACCAACCAATCGGCGCCCTGCTGGCCGACTTGAAAGCGCGAGGCCTGCTCGATTCGACGCTTGTCGTCTGGGGTGGCGAATTCGGTCGGACATCGGATTCGCAGGGGAGCAAGGGGCGAGATCACAACCCCAACGCATTCACGATGTGGATGGCCGGCGGAGGGATCAAAGGGGGCGTGAAGTATGGCGCCAGCGATGAGTTTGGATACAAGTCGGTTGAAGATCGCGTCAGCGTCAATGATCTGCATGCGACGATCCTGCACCTGATGGGCATCGACCATGAAGCACTGACCTACCGTTTCAACGGTCGTGAGTTCCGCTTGACCAACATCGCGGGGAATGTCATTCGCAAAGTGCTCGCGTAACCTCGGCGCGGTCCGTGGCGAACGGTTGTTGTACTCTCACGCCACTGATTCGCAGTTGTTGATAATGAACCAATCCAAGAATAGCATGAGGGTAAATTGATGTCTGTTACGCCAGATTCAGGGAAGCCAGGCGTTCCGTAGCACCTATGGGTGATCGGCGTCGTCTCGCTCTTGTGGAACGCTATGGGCGCGATGGACTTTGTCATGACGATGACGAAGAATGAAGATTATATGAGTGGGTTCAACGCTGAGCAGCTGGCCTTTTTCTACGGCTTCCCGACTTGGGTTGTCGCGGCGTGGGCGGTTGCCGTTTGGGGCGGCGTAATCGGCTCGCTGCTGTTGCTCTTTAGGAACCGCCTAGCGGTTACGGTGTTTCTCACATCGTTTGTCGCGATGGCGATGACAACGGTTCACAACTTTGTCCTCTCCAACGGGCTGGAGGTCATCGGAGACCCGTTTTCACTTATCTTTGCTGCTGTGATTTTCCTGATTGCCTTGGGGCTGTTTCTCTACTCACGTAAGATGCAAAATCAGGGCGTGCTCTAGTTGACGCTTCGCGGTGCGGATCGTCGTCTTGGTTCTCCTAACAGTGAACCTCGAATGCAAGCAGCTTGGGGCCGTTAAGGGAGTTAAGTTCCTTTGTGGCGTTGGCGAGTGGGTAATGTCGCCTTCGTTTCCTCAACTGACAGCGTTTCCTCAACTGACAGGACGGGCGACCATGGGCCTCACAACTCAGAAGCGTTTGGCTTGCTGGGCGATTTGCCTCTGCCTCTGCCTTGTCAATGCAGGATGCAACCGCGCCAGACAGGCTCAGCTTGACGCGCTCAAAGCGGAACAGGCAGCTCGCGCCGCAGCGCTTCAAAAGCGTCGAGCTTGGCGAGCAATGGCTCAGGCGCGGGCGGAGCCGGATTCGCAACTCGGCGAAGCCCCATCGAGTTCGAGCGTGATCACCTTCGAGACCGAGTACTACACCACAGGCCCTCAGCAAGGTCGTCCGGCCGATGGTCTGTTTCCAGCAGGCGCGGAGGTCAAGATTCTCGAGGAATCGGGGAGCTACCTGTTGGTGCGATCCGAAAATGGCGTGGAGGGTTACGTCGCCGCTAACGCCGTCAAACGTCCTCAAGGGGCGAGCTCGGATGTGGCCAAGATCGTCGATGGCGCCAATCGTTTTGCCTTCGACTTGTATCGGCAACTCAGTGGGGAAGGCGGCAACCTGTTCTTCTCGCCGAGCAGCATTGCCAGCGCATTTGGAATGGCCCATGCCGGCGCCGAAGGCGTGACAAAATCAGAGATTGGAGAGGTGTTTCATTTTCCGGGGCAGGGCAGTGAGTTACATGCTGGCATGAAGGTTCTACAAGGTTCTTGGTCGGGCTTGGATGAGAATCAGGGAGTTCTCCTCAAACAAGCCAACCGGCTTTGGGGGCAAGAGGGCGCCGAATTCCTGCCGCCGTTTCTCCGAGTCACTCGAGAACAATATGGCGCCGAGCTCGCTCGTCTCGACTTTGCCCTAACGGACGATGCTCGGAATGCCATCAACGCGTGGGTCGCGGAACAAACGGAAGACAAGATTGTCCAAGTCATGCCCAAGGGGTCCGTCTCGGCCGCGACGAAGCTCGTGATAACCAATGCCGTCTATTTCAAAGGCGACTGGACCTATCCGTTCGATGCCAGGAACACCAGGGATGAAGATTTTCATTTGGCGCCAGCGAGCAAGATCAAAGCCCCTATAATGCACCGCTCGGGTGAGTTTCGGCACGGTGCCATCGATGATCTTCAGGTCCTTGAATTGCCCTACGGAGACGGCAGCTTGGCGATGATCGTCTTGTTGCCTAATAAAGTGGATGGACTCAAGGAACTCGAAGGTAATTTTACCCACCAGAATCTCCAGCGTTGGCAAGCGAGTTTCGGGCGACCGCGAGAGGTGCGAGTTTCTCTGCCGAAGTTCAAGACGACCTCTCAGTTTGATCTGGTTGAAGCGCTTCAGCATCTTGGACTGAAGGCTGCATTCGACGGCGAACTGGCCGACTTTTCCGGTGTGACCGGTGACAGAAGTTTCCTCATATCTGCTGCGATTCACAAGGCGTTTGTGAACGTGGATGAAAAGGGTACTGAGGCCGCGGCGGCGACGGCAATGGGCCTGAAGGGAGAATCTCCGATACCGGTCGAGTTTCGGGCGGACCACCCGTTTCTGTATTTGATTCAAGACCAGCGCAACGGCGCGATCTTGTTTTTGGGTAGGATGAAGAGTCCGGCGAGTTAACGTAATCGCCAAAGCACGATCGCCTTCAATGTCTCGAGAGTGAGAACCATGACACGACACCTGATGTTGCCCGTTTCGATTCTGTTGGTCACCTTGAGCGTCACTGCCTCGTCGCCCGCGGAAGAGTTGAAGTTTCGCGATCTCTTCAACGGCAAGGACCTGAGCGGTTGGGTCGATGTGAACACGTCGCCTGAGACATGGTCGGTCAAAGACGGCTTGTTGGTCTGCACGGGTCAGCCGATAGGCGTGATGCGATCCGAGCGACAGTACGAGAATTTCATTCTGCAAATTGAGTGGCGACACATGGAGGCGGGAGGCAACTCTGGGATCTTTCTCTGGTGTGATGCGATCCCACAGGGACGCCTGCCTCGCGGCATGGAAGTGCAGATGTTGGAGCTCGATTGGGTCAATCAACACAAGCGTAACGGTGAGTTGCCGCCCATCGCCTATGTGCACGGCGAGTTATTTGGGGCAGGGGGGATGACCGCCACGCCCGACAATCCACGAGGGCGACGCAGCAAGTCGCTGGAGAATCGATGCAAGGGCAAAGGCGAGTGGAACAAGTACGTCGTTGTCGCCGTCGACGGCACAGTCAAACTCTCTGTGAACGGCAAATTCGTTAACGGCATCCGCGACGCCTCGTACAAGAAGGGATACCTTTGCCTTGAGTCGGAAGGTCGCGAAATTCACTTTCGCAACATCAAGATCATGGAGCTTCCCAGCGGTCTCGCCAACGAGACCAACACGGCGCCGCTTATCAAAGCCAAGAAAGATGCGGCGTCCAAGTAAGCCACAGTGAAAGTGAGCCACAGCGCATCCGCCGCATGGGCGGATTCCCTCAATGCTGCAATTGCCGATGATCGCGTTGCGGCCGACGCAATCGGGCGCCGGTTGTTATGGTCGTGACGGCTGCCCGGCGGATCTCAAGTTCTCGGCTCTTCGTCTCGGTAAGCCCTCGCGGTTATGCCTGTATGTCGCGATCTGTGTCTTCGGCGGAGGCGAGAGGTTTTTCTTTCCCGTTCCGACTTCAACGCACGATAGGTCATCTCATAGGGCACGTGTACGGATTGGCAGTCATGGATGGCAAAGAAAATGCAACTCAATCGATGTCTATTGTTCGCCGCTGTCATCTCCGCTTCCAATCTCGCCAACGGGCAAGTTGTCCGCGAAGTCTCCCTGGCCTACGATCGCGCTAACAGCGGTCCATTGCAGCGCATCGGCACGAACGACCTGATCGATTTCTTCGTCGAGAAAGCCGTGCCCACCGGCGTTCAGCAGCGCAGTGAAGACTCGAAGGACGCGTGTTGCGCTAAGGCGAACTGTTGTCCGCCGCCATGCTGGGAGTTTCAAGCCGACGCCATCTTCATGACGCGCGACGCGTCGCCGGGACAGCCCCTGACCACGGGTATAATTCCCCAATGGAATGTGGACCAGATGGAGTTCAACCACCAGACAGGCGCCCGCATCAGCGCCGCCAGACGCATCAATGACCGGGATCAAATCGAGGTGAACTGGCTTGGCTGTACTGGCCCAAATCGTTGGTCCAGGCTACACCTACTTCTCCGGCGGACTACACACTTTCGTTTATGATTCGTCCCTGCAAAGCGGCGAAATCAACCTGCGGCGCCAGATGCAGGGCTGGCGGATGGTCATCGGATTCCGTTATATGGAACTGACTGAGCTGTTCACCGCGACAAGCAACGGATCGCTGGCGTACACGCTGGACGCACATAACTATCTGTACGGATTTCAAGCCGGCGGGGACGCGACCCGCTGGGAATCCGCCTCGCATCCGCTGCGAATCGACGCGAACATCAAAGCTGGCGTGTTTGGAAATCAAACCAACGCCCACGTTGTCGCCTCGAATTTTCTCACTGGGACTGCGAACGATCGAGACTGGTCGACAGCGTTTGTGTCCGAGGGTGCGATTGCCGCGGTACTGCAGCTGACGGACCGAATCGCCCTCCGCGGCGGCTATCAATTCATCTGGGTCGACAACATTGGCCTTGCCACGTCCATGCTCGGGGCGCCCGACACGAACACTGTGACCGCGATCATGAACGCCGACGACGACATCGTCTACCATGGCGGTTTCGCCGGCCTCATCGCGACCTACTAGTCGCGCCTAGGCTGGGCCAAACTGCAGCGAATACAGTTCGGCGTCCTTGAGTTCGAAGCGAAGCCGCACGCCCTGGCCGGCCAGTTTGCCAACGTCAGCGCCCCCCTTCCAACTTATCGTGCGATCATGCGAATCGCCGAACACGGGAGGGCAGTCGTCGAGTGCGAAACCGGGGATCGGTTTGCCGCTCGCATCCTGAATCTCCACTCGCATACCGCCGCTGGCCGACGAGGCAAAGTTCGTTGTTAACCTGGCTCCTTCGAACGTCAGCAGTCGCGTGATCAGTTCGCCGCCTTGGGTCGATGCGCCGATGGATACGAAGCCGTCGAGTCTCAGCGAATAGCGGCGAAGTGCGCTTCCCTTTCCAGTCCAGTAGCTTTCGCTCGCATACAGGGATAATTCTCGAGGTGCGCCAGGAAGCGCAGAACTCGTCTCGACGACGTGCCAAGCGACATATTGATGGCCGTAGTTCCAGGCTCCGGGGCGCTGAATCCCGGGGCGCAGAAACGCCTCATTCCAACGTTTGAACTTCACGCCGTCGCGACTCGACATCAACAGGCTTTCGGTGACGGCCGTACCGTATCGGCTGACGGACGAAGCGCGGATTTCTCGGTGCTCTCTCTCGGGCAGGCTGCGCATGGAGTCGGACCAGCCCCGGTCGACGTATCGTGCGGGAAAGCCGAGAAGAATGTGTGGAGCTCGGTGGTAGGGCTTGATCTGATTGGTGTAGAGTTGTTCCGGCGGCGAGTCGTCATAGGACAGATCCGTGTGCGGACCCCAGTGGATGAGGTCATCGGAAGTGGCCGTTCGAATGGCGCGAATGCCCGCCGGTTTCCAGACCTTGTCGGTCGTCACGCCCGCCGTGAAGATCCGCCAGTAGGCCCGGTATTTCTTGATCGTGGGATCCCAAAATGCCAAGTTTTGAGAATCGAACGCGCCGATTCCGCTCAGAATCGGCTTGTCGGTCATCGGCGACCAGTGAAGCCCGTCGGGCGACTTGAAGGGCAGCAGGCCGCTCTGCTTCGATGAACGAAAGATCGCCTTGTAACGAGCGTCCTCTTTGGCGTTGGGATTCTCATCTCGAAACACCGCTGGGTGACCTGCGTCAACCTGCAGCGAGCCGACCTTGCCACTTGCCATCGTGATGTTGTTCTTTGTTGAGCCTTGAAACTCGTGCAGGCCGAGGTCGGGCTTTCGCCATTTCAGTCCGTCGTCGCTTTCGGCGTAACAGCAGAACAGCGGATGCCGGGCCGTGTTCAGTTTTCCCTTGGAGGCTTCAAGGTGCCAGGCCTTGTAATACATGCGGTAAAGATCACCATCCTGAAAGACGCTGTGATATCCGCTTCCGGTTCCCTCCCAAGGTTCGTCGTGAATAAGCGCCAGATCGCGAGCCACCGGTCGGTGCATCTGTTGCTGAGCTTTGCCGACCAGTCTCTCAACTAGCGCATCATCTACGAACAGTTCTCGTCTCGATCCCATATCGAAAGCGCCGTTGGTAGGCGGGGCGTCTTCTGCGGCCCAGGCCGCGTCGGTTGCGGCAGCTCCGGCAACGCTCGCTGCTGCGACCCCACACATCCAATCACGTCTCGTCAGGCTGGTTGAATTCATCATCATTCCAATCAAGAGAAGCACAGGCAAACCGGCATTTGCAGCTAGTATAGCCGCTCGCCATAGGCGCACAGGGCCCGCCATCGGTTGCGAGCCGCGAAATGCCGTTAGCCCGCTTGATGATATGGCGGCCATTAGGCAAAATAGCCTCTTGCCCACTGCCGGAGAGGTGGCTGAGTGGTCGAAAGCGCGGGTTTGCTAAATCCGTGATCCGGTGACGGATCCGCAGGTTCGAATCCTGTCCTCTCCGCTAGCCGGTTCCGCACCGTCTCGCAAACAATCGCAACGATTCGCATAAGCCCTTGATAGGTCAGGGGCTTGTGTCGTTTCTTGCGAGTCCGTGCGATTCTCTGCGTGCGCCTGCTGCGCCGCATTCTGCGCCACTTGTGCGCCGCTTTCTGCGCCGCTTTCTGCGCCGCTTTGGGATGCTCGCTCAAAGTCGGCGTCGGTCACTTGCAGATAGTGCTTCATTGCGATGCGCGGCGTGTTGCCCAACCATGCCGTAAAAACGTGGATCGGGTAATCCTTGGCCAATTCCGTTTCGCGGCTTGCCCGCATGGCGTGAAACAGCCGGGGCCAGGGCTTCAGGCCGGCCCGTTTGACCAGCCGCTCAAACTGGGTCCGCAGGTTGCAGTTCCGCCAGCCGCTCGGCGTGTTGGCCGCTTTGCGA
>CAZWOU010000170.1:0-884 GCA_964635375.1 uncultured Pirellulaceae bacterium
CCAACATTAGGCCAACATTAAGCCCCACTTACGTCCGCGCTCGGCTGGGCCTAAGTGGAAGATTGGCTTACTTTGGCGGGCTCGGGTTGCCGGCGGCAGATCATATCGACCCAGTATGCAGATCAACCCAGTATGCAGAACGACTTTAGGGTGGTGCCCAAGATGCTTGTGATTCCACGAGTTCAAGCCGACATGTCTAAATTGCTCGCGGTGGCTTTGTGCCTTGCCGGCGGGGTGTGCCTGGCTTTGGGCACCCAGCCTGCACTGGGCCAGGCCGATTTTACGGTCGATGAGGTGACTCCGCCCGAAATGGCCAATCCAAAGGATTCGGCCCACCGCGATGCCAAGGCCGCTCGGACAAGATGTCTGACCAACGCCCAGCTTCGCGCGGAAGATCGAGCCAATGGCATGGTCTGGTACACGGGATACATCTTGCCGCTGATGACCGACAAGAGCGACTTTGGCGCTATGTCTGGGCACCGAGTGAAACTTATCGCTGATCTGTCGCGAATCAAGAATGCCGAGTTTCATACCGACTTGATTTCGGCAGCGGAAACCTACGCCAATCGAGTCCTCGCGGGGAAATATCATCCTTTCGCCAGAATTACGGCGATCCAGACGATTGCCCATTTGAATTCGGTGGAGGTGTCGGTTGCCCAGCGAGTTCCCACGCCTTACGCGCCGGCAATGGACATCTTGCTTGAACGCTTGGGCGATGCCAGCGAGGTCGACGCTGTGAAAGCGGTCGCTCTGTTCGGCATTCGCCGCCACATGACAGCGCTTCTTGGCGAGGACGGCCCCACGCTGTCTCCAGCCGACCTGAAGAAAGTAACTGACGCCCTGCTGCCCTTGGTCAACGAAACCACGCCGCCCGGCAAGCGGAG
>CAZWOU010000170.1:894-15071 GCA_964635375.1 uncultured Pirellulaceae bacterium
GAGCCATTGACGCGCTGGCCGCTATCGGCGAGCCGGGCAAAAACCAGTCTGTCTACAACGCGTTGAACGCCGTTGTCGCCGAGAAAGACGCCCCGCTTTCACTGCGATGCGCCGCCGCAAACGGACTCGGGCTCATCCGCTATCCCAACGACTTCAAAGCCGACTTTACCAAGTCAGCTCAGGGAATCGCAACGGTCGCTGTGGCTTCGACCGAACGAGGATTCGCTCGATTCCAGATGATGAAGGACGCGATTGCGAGCAAAGAGAACAAACCCAGCAGCGGTGGGCTCGGCGGCGGTGGGCTCGAGGGTGGCGGTTTGGCTCCACCTGGCGGCGGCGGATTGGCGCCTCCTGGCGGCGGTGACGACGGCGGAGGTGGATTGGCCCCACCTGGCTTGGGCGGCCCCCCGAGCGGTGACGGCGGTGGATTCGGGCTTGGCGGCGGCCAGGCCGGGATGAGCCCAGAGGCTAAGTATCCAGAGTACGTCATCGCCAACCTCAAACGTGCGCTGAGGACAGAACTGCTGTGCGCGCAGCGTGGGGTTCAAGGAACCACAAAGGGATCGCTGACGGGACTCGTGGGGATTGCCGTTGTCATTCCACACAAGGAACCGGTCACTCAGATTAATGACTCCATCGAGACGCTGCTGACGATTTTGGCGGAGAACAAAGACGACTTCGACGAGACCATCGACGATTTGAAAGAGCAGGTTGAGAGCCTCAAGGACCTTGTCGAACCTGCTGGCGACACAGACCCACTCGCCAACGGCGGCGAGGCCAAGAAGCCGGCTGACAAGGGAGCTGACAAGGGAGCTGAGATTCCGGGAACGCCGGCCGACACTTCTCCCAAAGGCGGCGCGAAGCCTGGACTGTAGCCATCGACGAGGCACGGAATGCCGCAACGCTCGAATCTCGCTAACTGCCGCCAGGGCGATCGCGGGTTGAATCGCTCGGGGGAGACCTCCCCTTTTGGATCGACCCATCTCAATGCGCGATTGTTTCTGCGGTTGCTTCTTCGCCTTTCATTGCTCTGCCTTTCCTTGCTCTCCCTCGCCCCGCACATTGGTTGCCGGTCCTTCACAGCCGAACCGGTTGTCGAGCGCGTCTCCGATTCCGAAGCCGCCTTGCTCGACCTGACTGGCGACGGGGAGCCACTTCCTCTGGCACTGATGGTCGCGATGGAACATCAGTTGGTGAAGACGCGGACCATAGGCGGAAAGGTCGAAACACTCGACCTCTGGAAGGAAACCAAGACGCTGCGAGGGTATCGCTGGCGCAATCAAGGCCTAGTCGACCTTGCCGACGTGAAATACTTGGGCAAAGCAATGGAGTCGACCAGCCCGCTTGTAGCAGCCACGGCGGCGATCGGCGTTTCCAGGCGAGCCAACCGGGCGTCGCCCGAACTTGTCGACGTCATCCGTGACGCCCGCCTCCCCTACTCGACGCGGCAAGCTGCGGTGGAAACGCTCGCGATGACGGCCTCCGCGGAGACGTTCGACGGCGTCTACGAGGAATTGAGCGATCCCAAGAACAAGTCCTTTTCGAGCAAGGTCTATGCCGAGTTAATCATGGGGCTTGCGCTGCAAGACGCGGAACCGCAAGATCAGCGATGGTTGCAAGCGCTGGCCGGCGGCAACCGAGACATCAAGCTCGCCGTTCTGCACGGCTGGGAGCGAATTGGAACTGGCCCGCTCCCCGATGCGG
Source organism: uncultured Pirellulaceae bacterium (assembly GCA_964635375.1). GTDB lineage: Bacteria > Planctomycetota > Planctomycetia > Pirellulales > Pirellulaceae > CAZMNY01. The sequence goes on from CAZWOU010000170.1 coordinate 2,599, forward strand.
CTCGGCGACTCATGACAGACCCCGACGGCGCCGTTCGCGGCGGTGCAATGCGAGCCTTCGCGGCATGTGAAGGGGAGAGCCATCTCACCCGCGTGCTCGATTCCGTCCGCGACTCGAATCTCACCGCTCGCCTCGGCGCAATACGTGCGCTGGGTTACATCGACGCCGAGTCCTCTCGAGCTGAATTGGGTCGTTTGCTGAAGGATCGTTCGACTGGGATCCGGGCCGAAGCGATTCTCGCTCTGGCTAGTCTGCGAGATTATTCGTCGGTCGATCAAGCTGTGGCAGTCGACGCGTCCTGGCGAGTTCGGCTGTCGGCGGTTGATTCACTTGAGGAGCGAAACGACTCGGGCGCGGCCGACCTGGCAGTGCAACTGGCGACCGATGAGAATCCTCAAGTGCAATCCGCGACACTTCGAGCAATCCGCGACTGGGATCTGCAAGCGAGCGGCCCCGCCTATTTTCACGCTTTGGGCAGCACCTCGGCCAAGGCCCGGATTCTCGCGGCGGAACAACTCTCCCAGGCGTGGCCGACCGCGACGCTGTATAGCGCCACTGCGCCAGCACACCAGCGGCGAGAACAGCTGCAGATGTTGCGCCGCGTTTGGCCTCATGGCGGTTTGGAGCGTCGCTAGGTCACCCGCACGGATTCGACACAACTGAAGTCTTGGCTGGACGCTATCGCCGGCGAAAGTGTCGACAAGCAGCGGAAGGCGGCCCAGTCGGTCGTGAGGCTCTCCAGTCGTGTTCGCCTCGATCACGAATCTGTTTCGCGGCTCATCGGCTTGCTTCAGACGACGACCGACAACTCGGTTCGGCGTGACGTGGCTCGAGCGGCCACTTCCCGCTTCAACGCCGATTTCCAGGTGACTCTGGCCGCGTTGCTTGAAGATTCGGATCGCGAGATGAAGCTGATCGCCTCCGATACGTTCAACAATTCGGTGATCGACGCGACGGCCATTTGTGCCGCTCCTGTCTCGACCATGCCGACAGACAAGTTCGGCTCGCCGCGATTGCAACGATCGGCGAGATCGGCGATTTGCCGGCCGAACCAGTCCTGATCCGGCTACTTGCCGACTCGTCGCTCGAGGTTCGTCGCGCCACCGCCATCGCCCTTTGCCGCTTGGGGTCAGTTTCCGGCGAAGCTGCTTTGGAGCGTTTCGCGGTCTCCGAGTCCGCAGCGGAACGTCGGTTGGCAGCCGTCGCAATGGCCGAGTTAGGCGAAGAGTCCTTTTTGCCGCCGTTGCTGCATATGCTCGACGATCGTGACAACAGCGTTAGTCAGGAAGCGAGCCGCTCTCTGTCAAGCATCGCTGGCGACGACGGGCCCTCGCTCGCAGCAGAGATGCACTTCGGCGAGGTTCGCGAAGCCTGGAAATCGTGGGCCGCGGGGCGCCGCGACTAGCGATGCTTGAGACTCGGTTTCGGCGAGAGTCGAATTGGCCCGTTTGGCGCCCGGCCGTCGACTCTGTCAGTCGTCCTCATCCTCTTCGGGCATCAACGGCCAGAACAGAGTGTCAATGAGCCACCATTCAGCGAAGAGCAGCACGACCGGCCCGATGAACAGCACGAACTGCCGGCTGCCTTGGCTTTCCAGCGCGCCTGGCCACGTGGCCGCCGCCAGTCGATGTAGCGCGGCCACGACGGACTGATTCGCCACGAGCAAAACGCAAGATACTGCGCATGTTGCCGCGAAGAATAGACAGCCTCCGACGCGGCGTTTTCCCCTAGCTCGAAACAACTCGTAGTTCCTTAGATGGCGGGCGCTAACGGCAAATAGGTCGCCAACGCAAGCGTGACGCCGAAGCTGACGATGCCGAGGACAACCAGCAACATCGTCCACGACTTGAGGGCTTCAGTCTCGGTGAGCCCTCCCATTTTCGCGAAGATCCAAAAGCCGCTGTCGTTCATCCAGGAGCCGACAAGTGAGCCGGCGCCGATGGCGGTGGCCAAGTAGACCGGACTAAACGCAAGTGTTTCGCCCCCCACAATTGCCGACATCATGCTCGAGCCGACGATCATAGCGACGGTGCCGGAGCCCTGAGCAACCTTGAGCACTGCGGCGATCGCGAAGCCGAGGCAGAGAAACGCCATGCCGCTTCCACCGCCGTCCAAAGCGCTGCCGAAGAGGGTTTCAATTGAACCGCTGATGTCGGCTGCTTTCAGCATTCCGCCAAACGCGCCGCCCCCAGCCGTGATCAAGATAATCACACCAGCGCTCATCAACGATTGCTCGACGACGTCGGCGACCTCGCGTTTGTTGAGACCCCGCTGTTTGATCAACATCCACAGGGCAATCACTGTCGAAATCAACAGGGCCAGGTTGGCGTTGCCGAACAGCTTGCTGTAGTCCGCCGCCTGTCGCTTTGGCGTGTTCCAATTGTGCAAAGTCAAAACCGGCGAACCTGGGCGATTGAAGACGTCTTCCAGCAACAAACGGTTGCGGTGCTCAACGAGCGCTTGCTCCATCCGGGTCGTGTCCTTGTCGAGAAGTTCCTTGGTTGCCTTGCGGAGCCGAACGCCCAAGAAGTCGTCGTCGCTGTAGAGCCGCTTATCACGCAAAAGCCCGTTCAAGCCGCTGATCACCTCGTCCTTGTCGCCGTCGCTCAGCTGACGCGATCCGGCGATACTCGTTTGCGCCGAATTGGGGAGCGAATCCCATACTTTGGCCGCGCCGGGCTTCGAGCCCGGGCCGTCGTAAACGACCAAGGCGCCTCGCAGCCCATCCCAATCCACGTCGGCTCGAGCAAGCTGCGTGGTCGGTTCCATGTTGGCGATCGTGGTGAGCACAGTGTTGGCGGAAATCATGACCACGGGCAACAGCACCGGCAGAAGCGACATCCAAAGGGACGGCAACTCGTCGTCCGACAGCGGCTCCGGCTCGACCATTCCGGGGATCGGCCGCATAGGCGTCTTCATGATCTTGTCGGCGAAATGCGCGAACATCACGCCCACCAGCGCAGCGGGCAAGGCAACTAAGCCGCCAATCAGAATCATCATCCCCAAGTCGACGTTCAGCGTCGACGCCATCAGCAGCGGACCCGGCGTCGGCGGGACCAGCGAGTGGGTCAACGCGCCACCGGCGCTGATGGCCAGAATGTACTTCAAGTATTGCACGCGAGTGCGGCGGTGTAGCGATCGAGCGAGTGGCACGAGCAGGTAAAACACGGTGTCGAAAAACACAGGCACCGAGAGAATGTAGCCGCTCCCCATCAACGCCAAGGGTGCGCGTTTCTCGCCCAGTAATCGAACGAAGGCCCGCACGATGCGGTCTGCCGCACCACAGTCAAGCATACACTTTCCGATCACCGCCGCTAAAGCGATCACGATCCCGATCCCGCCGGCCGTGTCGCCGAAGGCTTTCGCGACGCGGCTGATCTTTGAACTCGCGTCGCCTGGCGCCATCAGGCTGACAGCGATTGCCGCCGTGATCAAGGCGATAAACGCGTTGACTTTCAAACCGATGATCAGCCCCAGCACGATCAGAATTCCGATCGTCAAGATCGCGATCGGCTGCCACAGCTCCCAGTCCATCGAGATGCTGTCTTTTGAGTCGCCCACGGCATCCGGACTCGTCGTTTCAACCGGCAGATCGCCAGCAACCGGGGCACCTGTAGCCGGATCACCTGTAGCCGGATCACCTGTAGCCGGATCACTCCCCGACGAGTTGGCGGCGTTCGGATCCGGCAACGTGGGATCGCCCGCTGCAAGGGGCGGGGGAGTCTCGGGCGAGGCTGTTGTCGGCGCGGCCGGGTCCCGCGGAGTTGGCGCGGTGGGAGCTTGCGCAAACAGGCTGGTGGCGACGCCGCAATAAAGTAACGACGTTAACGTCAGGCCAAGAACAGAACGGCGCCAGCGAAAGGACAACATGGCAGCTCCCAGTTTGCGGATTCTATGAAGACTCAGAGCATTGCATGCTTCGCAGCCCACTTCAAGGGAAAACGGCAAAACTCTTGGCGCTCCACTCGGTTTTGTCCGGTTTGCGTATGGGGCCGTCCTCGCCAGCGGATCAAATCCGCTTGGCGGCCCAGCCGACGAGTTGCTCTCGAAAGATTTTCGAGTTGTGGCGGATGTCGACCGGAAGTGAACGGTGAATCAGGAAATGCTCGATGGGCCGAGTCAATTTGTGTTGCGCCGCCAGTTCCTTCAGTTCATCGACATAGGCGTTTACCTTTGAATCCTCTGCAGGAAAATATTCGCCCAGCGGTTCGGCGATCAGCACAGGAGTATGCGAGCCGGGCGGGCCCAGGCCCACAAGAGCTGACCGATAGGTCTTCTCATGGGTGTTCATGATCGCTTCACAGGGGATCGTAAACATCGGGCCCGATTCCGTCAGCAGGCGGTGTGTCTTCCGCCCGCAAAACCAAAAGCGCTCAGGCCGTTCGTCCGTCGCGGGTTCCAAGTAGCCGACGTCCCCCATGCGGTGCCAGAATTCTCCGCCATCCGCCACTTTGTGCAGCTTGTTTGCGTTGACTGCGAGTCGCGGGGATTCTGGAGTCGCTGGGCGATTGTGCTCGCTTGTCGCTCCGTTCGCCACGCAGGCGTCGGGCCGAATGACGTACTTTGTGGTGACGACCGCACCCTTGACCATCAGCTCGCCGATCTCGCCCGCCGGCAACTCCCGAACGCCATCGATGCTCGCGATAGGAGCGTCGTCGATGGAGATCACTTTCCATTCGATCCCGGGGAACTTGGCGCCCACGCAGACCCCCCTGCCCTTGTTGGTCAACGGCGCCGTTTCCTGCAACACCTCCGTTGCCGAAATCGACGCGACCGGCAACGCCTCCGTAGCGCCGTAGGGAGTGAAAATATCACCGTCGGGATGGATGATCTTCTTGACCCGCTCCAAGACGTGTGGCGGAACCGGCGCCCCGGCGGAGAGAACTCGCCGAATCGTGGGGAGCTTCTTTTGGTGTGCTTCGCAGTACGTGCTGACCGTGTTCCACAAGGCGGGCGAACCAAACGACTGGGTGATGTCCCAGTCTCTGACTGCCTCCAACACATTCTCGGGATCCACCTCGGCCGGACGAGTCGGATCCATATCGGGGATAATCGTGGAGACACCCATCGCGCAGTTGAAAAGACCAAACAAGGGGAAACCGGGTAAGTCGATTTCGCCGGGATCGATCTGGTATCGTGTGCCAATCTCAGTCACTTGATGGTCGAAGTTACCGTGACTGTAGAGCACTCCTTTCGGAGGGCCTGTGCTGCCGGTGGTGAAGATGATCGCGGCCGAGTCCGAGGGCAACGTCGTTCTTTCCAACGGGCGAGGGTCGCCCAGCTGACGCACCTGCTCTAGCGTCGATCCGCCCCAAAACCAACGCCGGCCGACAGTCACATTGTGTTTCGCCTTGCTGAATCGCCGCGCGAACAGACAGCGTACGGCTTGGGCGAGCGAAATCGCGACGAACCCCTCTGGTTCGACCTCCTGCAGACAGCGCAGCAGGTTGCCACGACCCATGCCGGGATCTACCAGGACCATCGTGACGCCCGACTTAAGCAGAGCGAAGACGAGCGAGATAAAGTCGATTCCTGGACGGACCATCAGCACGATCCGCGCTTCGTGGGGAACTCCCATCTGCAGCAGACCTGAAGCGATGCGATTGCTGTCCGCCTCGAGTTCCGCGAACGTGATCTCGTTGTACCGCCTTTTCCTTCCTGGTCTCCTTTTGCCCAACGGCTCGGCGACCGCGAGTCGGCCCGGCGTCTCGGCTGCAAACTGGGCCAAACGATGGGCGACATTGACATTCGGTTCGTCGGCGTCGGAGAGTTGCGCCATCAGTTGCATTCCGCTGGATTGAATTGAGGGGCTTGGCTAGCGCAGCCAGGAAATGAACGTTGCATGCGACAGGGGATTGAGCATAAGCGTTCCCGCGATCCAGGCGAAGTCCCCCTGGCATCGCGGCCCGCCTCGGAGCGGCGACGGGCTCAGTCGTCTCGTCTCCTCCGGCCGACCCGGTTCGCGACAAATTCGAGAAGGGCTGCTGCGATGTCCGTGTCCACAACTCTCTGAAGCGCCCGCCAACCTGGCACGGCATTCACTTCCAGAACCCATCGGCGGCCGTCGTTGTCCGTAATCACATCGACGCCAGCGACTTCGGCGCCGACAGCGTCTGCCGAACGGATTGCCAGTCGTTCAAGTTCCAGATCGATTTGCACAGGCTCTGCTTTGCCGCCCTGGCTGATGTTCGTCCGCCAATCCGAGAGGTTCCTTCTGCGCATTGCCAAGACTCGTTCCCCAATTCGGAGCAGACGAATATCGCTGTCGTGGTCGATGAAGGGCTGAATGTAGAACACGGCGCCGAGCTGACCAAGTGCCTTGAAGCTGCGGTGCGCGAGCCCGACGTCCTGCAACCGAATGATACCTCGCCCCTCGCCGCCAAAAAGCGGTTTGAGGACTACGTCGCGCCCCAACTGCTCGAAGGCCTCCATCGCCGTTTCATAGTCTTGACAGGCGACCGTCCGCGGCGTCGCTATGCCCAAGCGGTTCAACTTGGCCGTTGTCAGAAACTTGTCTACGGCCGATTCGATCGCCTTGGGCCGATTGAGCACCAACACTCCGCGATCCTCAAGTGTCGCTAGGGCGTCCATTCGAAAGACAACCTGTTCCAGCGATCCGGGAGGCATAGTGCGGACAATGACCGCGTCCAGACAATGCAACTCGGTTGCCCCAGAATGGACTCGCACATCCTCTTGGTCATTGCCAAGGCTGACTGCAACTCGCGAAAACGCGGCCGGCTCGATGGTCATTTTCGGGCCAGCGGCGCGCATCAAGTCTTTTGCGTACCAACTGTCGGCAGCGCCCAGAATACCGATCCGCATGAGAGCCTTTCTTCTGCTTCGTTTGACCGTCCATGCTCCCCGCAGCCGCAATCTTTGCGTCGGCCGCTTCGCTTAGCCGCTGAATGACGCGGTGATAACGTCCTTGTTAAGTTCGCCGAAGCGAAAGCAGTTTCCCGTTTCCACATTATAGAAATTGATGACAGCTGGGCTAAAGAGCAACGGGTCGACGCGGTAGAAGTCGTACTCGTATTGCTCAAACACGTCCGCGAACGGCCGGCCATAGTCGCGCGATGAGTTGCTAGGCGTTTGGGGGCCGATGGTCTCGATCGACTTGTCGTCGCCGTCGACCCACAGCGTGACTTCGCCGCCGTAAAGCACGGCGTCGTTGGTCCGTCCGATAGCGACCGTGTCGTTTTTGGCCACCGGCGGCAGTGGCGCTGAGCCAAAACCGCTGCGAACGCGGCGCAAGTCGAAGCCGATTTCGTGCAGCTTGTGCATCGCGGTTTCGACGGATCGAGCGGCGATCTGAACACAGCCGGCGATGCTCGCGGTTCGAGCAACGGCAAGCGTGACTTGCGGCAGCGTGACTCCGCATTGCCGGGCGACTTCGCGAATCGCCTCGATCGGCGGCGTCTTGCTCGACTCCAAAACGCCCACAACGGCCTGCGGCGGCTCACTGAGTTCGAAAGAGACCAGGACGTCTTCGCGGCCTCGGACCGCTCGTATCGGGCCGGAGGTCATCGCGAAGTAGCTCTTGGACTTGCCTGATGACGCCGAGATATAGTTGGCGGTTAAGCTCCAGCCCGCGTATTGAGCGCCCAGGCAGGCGAGTAGGGGCTGATCGGTGGAGACAATCACGCTGGGGCCCTGCCACAGGTCCCTCCGTCCCACGCCCAAAGTGACCCGTCCCATGCCGCCGAGACTGAGTTCCGCCAAACGGAGTCCGGCCTCCAGGCCACCTAGCGCTTGGCAGCCGAAATCGAGCACCCTGGCCCCTTCGATCGAGGCTACGCGGACATTTAGCTTGTCTGCGTCGCGCAGTATCCCGCCGACCAACTCGCTCGCTTGATGATTTAATCCCTGCATGGCGTTTCTGACAGCTTGAGAGAGATGAAGCAGGCCGCGGATACCGAGGCATCCATGACTATTGTACGGAAGATGGAGACACGGAGGCACGGGTTGCGATTGCATTCCTTCTCCCTCAACCAACCTCGCCCGCGTTTCCAATAGCGGCCTGACATTTGGCCGTCAGATTACCCCCTTCAGACTACGCAAGTCCGCCCCAGGACCCTAGAATACGTGTCCGCGTGGAGCCGCCAGCATCGAATTTTGAGCCGGAAATTGACGGGGTGTCGCTTGCCAAGCCTGACGATTGAGAACTACGCCAAGGCGATCTATCAAATCTGCCATTCCTCGGGCCGGGCGGCTTCGACAGGAAGTGTCGCCCAGACTTTGTCTGTTTCACCGGGCACGGTGACGGCCATGCTCAAGACGCTCAGCGAGACTGGGTTGGCCCAGTACAAGCCGTATGAGGGAGTCGAGCTGACCGACGCTGGCTCGACGTTGGCTCTACGCGTCATCCGCCGCCATCGGCTGATCGAGCTGTTTCTTGTGGAGACATTGGGGCTAACTTGGGATGAGGTCCATGACGAAGCTGAGCACATGGAACATGCGGTGAGCGACTTCTTAGTCGAACGCATGGATCAGTTTCTCGGTTCCCCAGTAGCCGACCCCCATGGCGACCCGATCCCCAGCTCTGACGGCCGAATTGCCGAGACGATCGGCTGTTGTTTGGCGGAGTGCGGCGTGGGCGAACGGTTCCGCTTTGTCCGCGTGCTCGACCAGTCTCCCGAGTTCCTGCGGTTCTTGAGCGACTCAGGGCTAGCGCTGGGCGTCGAGGGAAGCGTAGCCTCGCATTTGCCCGAAGCGGGCGTAATCACTTTGGCCATTGAGGGCGCGGAGACGACCTTGGCGCGTCACGCTGCAGAGAGAATACTCGTCTTGCGACCGGCAGATTGACCGGCTGCCAGCCGCTCTCGTGCGCGTTCTGTGTCCGGGACGCTCGACAGGGTCGAAATCACATTGGCACAAAATGGCTGGCACCCATTTACCGCGGGATGGCGGCAGCGTACAAACAGAGTCAGCCAATTGGCGGATTGATGCATTCGAACGGCCTCCACGAGGGGGAACCGTGAACCGGGTCAGGACTTAACCGTAGCAGCCCTAAGCGGTGTACCTTTGTGTGGGGGCCGTTCGGCTGCCTCGAGCCGCCTACTGCTCCTACTCCCCGCGCGAATCGGCGCCGCCCAGCGTGAGTTGATCGTTGGGTCTTCAGGTCCTTTCCATGTCGCCCGAGCAACCGCCCGGCAGCCCGAGTGACCATGAATACGTCGTGGTCGCTCGGCGATATCGCCCCCAGAACTTCGAGGAATTGGTGGGGCAGGACCAAGTCTCACAGGCTCTGCACAACGCCATTGCGACGAACCGCGTCGGTCACGCCTACTTGTTCACTGGGGCCCGCGGCGTTGGCAAAACCTCGACAGCCCGCATTTTGGCCAAAGCCCTGAATTGCGCCGATGGCCCGAGCAGTACGCCTTGCAATGTGTGCGACATTTGCCAGGGCGTCACTTCCGGCGATGACATCGATGTGATTGAGATTGATGGCGCCAGTAATCGCGGCATCGACGAGATCCGCCAACTTCGCTCGAATGTCAACGTGCGGCCGAGCCGTGCGCGCTTCAAGATCTACATCATCGACGAAGTCCATATGCTCACCGTTCCGGCCTTCAACGCGCTGTTGAAGACGTTGGAGGAGCCCCCGGAACATGTCAAATTCTTCTTCTGCACGACCGACCCCGAGAAAATCCCGATCACCGTCTTGTCGCGTTGTCAGCGGTTCGATTTCGCTCCTGTCGAAACCAGCGACATCGTCAGCCGGCTACGGTTTATCGTGGAGAGTGAGGGTGCTGAGGCCGATGATGACGCTCTGCGAATGCTCGCCCGCAGCGCCGCCGGTTCCATGCGCGACAGCCAATCGCTGCTCGAACAGCTGCTCTCCTTCAGCAATCAGCGAATCACCCTCGAAGAGGTGCAGCGGATGCTCGGCTCCGCTCGAGGGGGACGGCTTGGAAATTTGGGTGAGGCGTTGATCCGTCGCGATTCGGCGGCCGCTTTGCTGGAACTCGATGGCGCTCTGCAAGAGGGAACGGATGCGGGCCAGCTGACGAATCAACTGCTCGGTTATTTCCGCGATATGCTGACGGCCTCACTGGGGTGCTCGGCGGAGATGCTGCTGCAGGCTTCCGCCGACGACCACGCCGCTCTGGCCGAGCACGGCAAAGCCGCCGGTTTGCCCACCCTGATGGCGATCATTCAGCTGCTTGACCAGTCGATGAGCCGGATGCGGCAGAGCGTGCATGTGCGGACGCTGCTGGAGGTCGCCCTCGTTCGAATCTGCCATTTGGATGAGCTGGACGATTTGGGCCAGATGGTCGCCAATCTGCGAGAAGGGCTAACGCCCGCCAACCCAGTCCAGCGGCCCAGCCAGCCAAATCCGCGCCAGCCAGATTCGCCCGTCCCGAGTTCCCCTTCGGGAGCCGGCACTCAACCGGCTCGACCATCTGCTGCCCCAGCTCAAAAAAAAACGGTTGAGAGGCTAGCATCGCCTAAAGTCGACCCGGCTGCAGCGCCGAGCGAGCAACAATTAGACGAGAAGTCGGCATCTCAGGTTTGGTCTCAAGCTCTTGAGGGAATTGAAGATACGACTCGTGACTTCGCTTCCGCTGCGACTCGCGTTGCAATTTCCGGACCAAATCGTCTGGTCGTGCTCTTCGAACCGAGCTATAGTTTCGAGAAAGAGCAGTGTGAACGCCCCGAACGGCGAACTCGAATTGAGATGGAGTTGGCCAAGGCGTTTGGAACGGCGATTCAAATCGACTTTCGACTTCTCGAAAGCCCATCGCAAGCGGCGAGTCCGAAGAAGCCCACTCGGCAATCTCCGGCCAATCGACGTCAGTTGATGAAGCAGGCTGAGCAACATCCGTTGGTTAGCGAGGCGATCGAGATATTTGACGCGGAGATGATCCGCATGGAAGAGGGGCGTCGCCGGCCGGACGAAGGGGGCGCCTAGGCAACTTACCTCCGGGACGGACTGCGATGTTCAAGAACCTCACGAATCTGGCTTCGATGGTGAAGCAAGCCCAAGCCATGGGCGAGAAGATGAAGCATGTTGGCGATGATCTCAAGGGCCAACGCGTGACCGGCGCGTCGGGTGGCGGATTGGTTGAAGTCGAGATGAACGGCGCAAGTGAAATGCTCCGCATCCGAATCGACCCCTCGCTGATTGAAGATGGCGACTGTGAGATGCTCGAAGAGTTGATCCCGGCCGCCGTGAATCAAGCCCAAGAGAAAGCTCGGGCGCTGCACGCTCAGGCGATGCAGGAAATGACGTCGGGGCTCGATATCCCTGGCGTCGAAGAAGCCTTGTCCAAGATTACCGGGGGCGGCTCCTGATTTGTGCTTGCAGGCCCTGATCGTCACAGCGTCTGGCGAGTGTCCAATCCGGACCCACGAACGGCTAACCAACTCTAGGTCGCCGGGAACGAACATGACTCAACTGAGCGAATCGGTCGTACGCGTGATCGATCAGTTTTCGAAGTTGCCTGGCATCGGCCGAAAGTCGGCGGAGCGACTTGCTTACCATGTCTTGCGAGTCAACAAGCCCGAGGCCTTGGCCTTGGCGGATGCGATTCGGGACGTGCGCGAGAATGTGCGTTATTGTGAAGATTGCTACTCGCTGGCTGAGTCTGAAAAATGCTTGATTTGCCAGGATTCCAAGCGAGATCGAACTCAGCTCTGTATCGTGGAACAGCCGCGTGACGTGATTCAACTAGAGCAGGCAGGCGTCTTCGGCGGTTTGTACCATGTGTTGCTCGGGCGAATTGCGCCGCTGGAGAGCGTTGGTCCGGATCAACTGACGATCGAATGTTTGATCGAACGCGTGCGGAGCGGCGGTTTCCGCGAGGTGATCATGGCGACGAACCCGACGGTGGAGGGGGATGGTACGGCGCTTCATATTTCCAATTTATTGAGTGAGTACCCGGTCGAAATAACTCGCCTAGCGCGAGGCATCACGACGGGCAGTGTGTTGGAGTTTACGAACAAGGAAATCCTGGCGGATGCGTTGTCTGGGCGGCAGAAGTTCTGAGCCCCTAATTGGAGCCGGGCCTATCGTCCTTTGTTATTCCGAAAGCGTTGTTGGAATCGAATAAACAGCCTGCGCGGTTGCGACCCCTGGAATTCGCTGGCTAGTTTCGAGTAACCGGCACGTACAGCGGGGACTCGCGGCCTGAAAAAACGTAGAATCTACGGTGTTGAGAGTGAACAGAATCGATAGGTGACGTCAATGCGTCTCTCCCAAGTAATCGACCAGCGCATGATCCAAAAGCAGATCATGGCGCCGCGGATGATCCAGTCCATGGAGATTCTGCAATTGCCGCTGATGGCTTTGCAGGAGCGTGTCGAGCAGGAGATGATTGAGAACCCGACACTTGAGGTTCAGGAGCAGGATTCGTCACTTCCCGACGAGAACCAAGCCGACGCCGAAGCGACGCCGGAAGTTGAAAAAGAACTGGTCGTCGAGGATGACTCGAACAATGCGGACGATTTTGAGCGGCTAGTCGATCTCGACC
>CAZWOU010000171.1:0-15031 GCA_964635375.1 uncultured Pirellulaceae bacterium
TTGCAACGACTCTTCGTCATACCGCTGGTAGGGTTGAGCCCTGAACCACTGCAGCAGAGCCAGCGCTGCGAGGGCGAATAGAAGGGCGACAGGCCAGTGGTACAGGTGCCCCGATTCAGTCTTGTGGACGAAGAACCGAGTCCAGCTTTGGTTGGCGTCCCACCACGAATCGGGAACGCGCGAGATGCTGATAGCGAGAGCATTGTGTGTGAAATGGTAGGCAATAGCGGGAAGCAAGCTGCCCGTCTGAACCGCGATGAATCCAATCACGATGCCGACGAAGAACGCGGCGAGCGATTGTTGCAAGAGCCCGTGGGCGAGGCCAAAGAACAGGCTACTGATCAAGATCGCGGTCCACTTGCGACCGGTGCCCCGCAGCCCGCTCAGGATGAAACCTCGAAAGGCCAGCTCCTCGCAAATCGCGGGTGCCAAGGCCATCAGCAAGAGCACATGCAGGAGCGGCTGCTCGGCGAGCAAGTCGGTAAACGGTTTGAGCTGTTGCACAGTTTCGGCACTGATCGGGTAGAGATGCTGGATTCCCTCGGCGAGCCAAAGAACACTTGGGTGCAGGCAGACGGCGACCAGGATCGCCGCTGGAATGGACTTCCAAGTCGGCCAGCGCAACGACAGGGTTCTTGTCGGCGACCGGGTCAGGAACGAAGCCATAATGACTGGGGGCCCGGCGATCAGCACTACCTGTGTGATCAGCATCAAGACGACGAGGTCAGGCCAGCCGGCAGGCGCCGCCGCCATGAACCCCGCGAAGAATCGAATCATCAGCAAGAGAACTCCGCAGGCAATCGCCTCAGCGACATTCGGCGTGTCGGCTCGGTCTCGTATCAAATGCCGCATCCAGAGCCCAACGCCAAACCGCTCGCTCTCGCGGAACAAGACCGACTCGTTTTGAAACTGGTGCACCGCCCAGCGGACGGCGAACAAACAGCACGCGCCAGTCACCAAAACTACCGGGGGAAGGAAGGCCAACGACTGTCCATATTGCCCTTCGATCAAAGACCTCAATAACATCATCAACCCGGAAACCGGGATCAAGCTCGTGCCCAGGTCCAATTCCGCCGACGGTAACAAGGGCAACATCATCAACGGCATCATGATCATGAGTAGAGGAAGTAGGTAGTACTGCCCCTCCTTCGAGCTCCGAGCGAACGCGGCAATCGCCAAGGCCAAGGCGCTGAACAGAGCAGAGATCGGGATCAGAGCCAGTACGAGCCAAAAGACGGCCGAGAGCGGGGGCGGTCCAAGATTCATCGCCATGGACATGTCGACAGATCTGGACAGCTGCTGATAGATAACGAAACCGGTCATGCCCATGCTCAGCAGATTGAGCAAGGACGTCGCCATGCTAAACATCATCACGGTAAGCAGTTTTCCCCAGACGATTTCACTTCTCATGGCGGGGCTGCTGAGCAAGGTCTCGAGTGTTCCGCGTTCCTTCTCACCGGCACACAGGTCGATGGCCGGATAGAAGGCGCCCGTCAACGCCCAAACGATCAAGATGAACGGCAGCACTTTGGACCAGGTTGCCGCACTAAGAGTCTCCTCCTCGGCAACATCGGTGTTGACCAGGTTGAACGGATCGGAAGCCTCCACGGGCACAAGGCTGGCCTTCAGATTCTGCTCAACAAGCGACCTTCGCCAGCCTTGCAGAACATGATTCAGACGATGAAAGGCGATTCGAGACTTGTCATCCGCTGTGTTATAGATCACCTCCGGCCCGGGCACGGGCGCCCGCTTTTCACCCAGCGACTGGGAAGCGATGCCCGTCTTTGCTGGCGGCTCCGTCGCTTCGGAGGCGTCGTCGTCCATTCGCTTCTTATGCGCCGCGGATACCGACCGGCGAAACTGATCTAGCTGTTCGCCAAAACCAGGATCGAAGATCAGCACCGTATCAAACTGCCCGCTGCGAATCTTCTCTCGCGCGATCGCTGGCAAGTCACTGCCTAAATCGGCAGGCGACTCTTCCGCAATGACCAATTCCAGCAGGTTGTTGTCATGCTCGGACGCGAAGTCAGCGGCAAACCTTCCGTCGAGAATCAGCGGCGGATCTTGGGGCAGATGCGCTGACCCGATTACCCAAACCCGAGTGGGATGTTCGCGCATGAATTGCGAAATCTGCATGAACGTCATGCCAAGCAGCGGATACAACAGCACCGGCAGCACGGCGATCGTGAACAGCGTTCGACGATCGCGAAGTTGGTCCTTTGCTTCGCGAAGGAAGATCAGCTTGACGTTAGCCCATTTCATAGTTCACGCTGACGCTGCAAGCGTCGTTCCCTCTTTTTGGTTCGACGGCGGCGCCGTCGAACGGGTTCTTGTAAGCATCGGTTACTTAGCTCCCCAGGTCTGCGACTCCGCCCAACAACGCCGAAGTGCTGGAGGGCTTGCCCGATCCCAAGGCGGAAAAACAGTTAATCCGGCTGCTCGATGAGCTCGCGTTTCTCGTCGTGTTCGGTAATTAGGCGAAAGAACAGTTCCTCCAAATCCTCTTCCCCATGTCGCATCCGCAGTTGCTCCAAGGAGCCCTCGCTGAGAATGTGTCCGCGATGCATGATGGCGATACGATCGCACAATCGCTCGGCTTCTCGCATGATGTGAGTCGAAAAGATAATGCACTTGCCGTGGTCGCGAAGCTCGGCGACCGTTTGCAGTAGAGTTCGGGCTACAAGGACATCGAGCCCTGAGGTCGCTTCATCAAACACTAAGACTGGCGGGTCGTGCACCATGGCCCGCGCTATGGAGACCTTTTGCTGCATTCCGGTCGACATTTTCGCGCATAACGTATCGCGTATTTCGTCCATCTTCAGACGCTCAAACAATCGCTCCATTCGCTCTCTAAGATTCTCGGGGTCGAGCCCGTAGAGGCGGCCAAAGTACTCGACCATCTCCCAGGCCGTCATGCGGTCGTAGAGGTTGGTGTTGGCGGATACGAATCCGATCTGATGCCGCACAAGATCCGGTTGAGTGAGCACGTCGTAGCCGTTGACTTCCGCCCGCCCGCCCGTAGGTCGAAGTACGGTGCTCAGGATCCTCAAGGCGGTCGTTTTCCCAGCGCCGTTGGGACCGAGCAAGCCAAAAATCTGACCGGCTTGGGCGCGAAAATCAATTCCCGCTAGTGCGATAAACTCTCCACGATACAGATCGCTGTACGATTTCTTCAGATTCTTGACGTGGATCATCAGCAACGCTTTGTTGATACAGAAAGGAGATCATGAGTTGCAGCGGGCGCGGACCGCCTCACTGGGAATCTTAGCTTATCGACTCGCCGAGGATTCGCCGAGGCCGACAAACCGACCCGAGTTGTAGCCGAGAACCGCCGTTTTCGGGGCGGAAACCCAAAGCCTCTAGCAGCGCATTAAGGTTAGGCGCCTAGCGGCTGTGTCGATTAATCGGGTTCACGCGAATAATCGCCTGCAACGCCGCCCATTCTGCCATTCCCCGAACCGAGGTTGGCAATTCGTGGCCTAGGCTTTGACTGATCCAAGACCGCCCCAGACACCGAGCGACGCCTTGAGCAACCCGATCGTGAATGACGACATTGCGCCTTTGGAAGCAGCGGTCGATCCGTTTGCCGCGATCGCTGGCGCGAGCGACGACAGCTTTGTCCCCCAGCAACCGAAGACACTCTCGGATGCGGGCCTCACGTTTGTAGACGTCGAGTCGCTGATTCTCAAGTACCTATTGACGGCCAGTGCCGAAACCGGCCGCAACATCGCCGAACAGTTGCGGTTGCCGTTCAAGCTGACCAAAGACGTACTGCAAGTTCTCCGCGATCAACTGACGCTGGCCTACCGCGGTTCCGCGCCAATGAGCGACTACGAGTATGAGCTCACCGACACCGGACAGAAACGAGCCAGGCGGTACGCCGAACAATGTAGCTACTTCGGATCCGCTCCGGTGACGCTGGAGGACTATGTTGCAAGCGTAGCGGCGCAGTCTGTGCAGAAAGCGAAGTTGCGAATCGCGGACCTCTGCAATGCGTTTGGCGACCTGTACCTGCCGCCATCGGTGATCAGCCAAATCGGACAGGCTGTTAACGCCGGCCAAGGGTTGTTCCTCTATGGCGACCCCGGAAACGGAAAAACAAGCATCGCCGAACGCGTGATCCGCTCCGTCAGCCAGAACTTGTGGATTCCCAGAACACTCAAGCTCGGCAGCGAAATCATGCGATTGTACGATCCTTGCAATCACGAGGAAGAACCGCTGCCGGCTGACGAAGAGTTGCTCAAGGACGACCTGATCGACAAGCGATGGGTTCGCATCCAGAGGCCAACTGTGATCGTCGGGGGCGAACTGACGCTCCAACACCTCGAGATCACCTACAACCCTGCGACTGGCATCACGGAAGCCCCATTGCAGATGAAGAGCAACGGCGGCGCCTTGGTCGTCGACGACTTTGGGCGACAGCGCGTCAGCACCTCCGAACTGCTCAACCGCTGGATCGTCCCGCTTGAAAAGGGCTTTGATTATCTCACCCTCCCGTCCGGACGCCAACTGCAAGTCCCCTTCGACCAACTGCTCGTATTCGCGACAAACTTGGAGCCGCGGCACATTGTTGACGAGGCATTCTTGCGACGCATACCCTACAAGATTGAGCTGTTTGACCCGTCGGAAAATGACTTCCGCATGCTGTTCAAACAACTCGCACCCAAAATGGGGTTCGTCTATAGCGATGACGTGATCGGATACCTTATCCAACGCCATTATCGAGACACTGGCCGCCGCATGCGGTACTGCCACCCGCGGGACCTAATGCTGCAAGTGAAGAACCTCTGCGAGTTTCAGGATCGACCGCTCGAATTGACCGCCAAGGCGTTCGACTTGGCAATCTCCAATTACTTCGCGGGGCTTTAGGTTAGGACGAGATCCGACCACAAGCCTAGGCCTTCAGCTCGACGAGTCGCTGTTGCTCGCGCCGCTCGTTCGCCAGGATCGCGTTCCGCTCGTGTTCTTCGTCCAGCAATTCGTAGAACACGTTGCGTTGTCGCGGCGTGTGTCCCACCTCACTGATCGCATCGCGAATCTGAGAGAGGCTGAGATCGTGAACCGTGCCCGTCTCGGCGACCACATTTTCCTCGAGCATTAGGCTGCCCATGTCGTTGGCGCCGAAGAGCAGCGCCAACTGGCCAATCTTGAGCCCCTGAGTCACCCAACTCGCCTGAATATTGGGAACGTTGTCCAAGAACAGTCGCGACACTGCGCACGTCTTTAGGTACTCGAAAGAGCCGCACGGGCGAACGTGGGACATTTGGGTATTGTCCGGCTGAAAAGTCCAGCCGATAAACGCGGTGAAGCCAGCAGTCTCGTCCTGTAAACGACGAACTCGCTCAAGATGCTCAACCCGCTCTTCGAGCGTCTCCACGTGGCCAAACATCATCGTCGCTGTGCTTGCGCCTCCGAGTTCATGCCACACTCGCATCACGTTGAGCCAATCGTCAGTCATCACTTTTCCGCGCGTGATCTCCGAGCGAACTCGATCCACAAGAATCTCCGCGCCTCCTCCGGGCAGGCTGCCCAGCCCCGCGTCGCGCAGCCGCTGCGACACCTCCTGAATCGTGAGCTTGTTCAACTTGCTGAAATGATATAACTCCGGAGGCGAGAAACCGTGAACGTTCACCTCTGGGAAATGCGACTTGATGTCCCCCAACATCTCCTCATACCATTCCAGCTTGTAGGCGGGATGCAAGCCGCCTTGAAGCAAGATCTGCTGGCCTCCCAAATTGATCGTCTCGTCGATCTTCTTCAACAGGACTTCCCGCGAGAGAACATAGCCTTCGTCGCTCTTTGGCCCCCGATAGAAAGCGCAGAAATCGCAAACCGCCGTGCAGACGTTGGTGTAGTTGATATTGCGGTCGATGTTGTATGTCCGGTACGGCTCGGGATGCAGCCGCTCGCAGACTGCGTTTGCCGCCCGCCCTAGGGAAGGCAAGTCAGATGAGCGAAGGAGGGCGACTCCCTCTTGCGGAGTTATCCGCTCGCCAGCCACACACTTGTCAAGTATCCGTTGAACCATCGCTATGCTTTCCCGCCGTTTTCGTGTTGTAGTCCGGTTCCCGTCTGGCCCCGGCAATGTTCAGCGAGGCGCCATTTGCGAGTCGAGCGCCGCGACTTGTTGAGCAAACAGTGACAAACCCTGCTGCTCCTCGTCGCCCAGCGAGAAGTGCAGGTTGTCTTGCAAGTAACGTAAACAAGACGACTCGGATAGCCCCACACGAGCACACTGTTCCGCTGCAATCGCGGCCAGATTCGCCAGGCCTGCATCGCGCGAACTGGCCAGTGCCTGAGCTACCGACCCCATATCGCTGCCGTCGTCCTTGGCGACCCACATAGCGAAGACAAACGGCAACTTGGCCCACTCCATCCATAATTCGCCGAGGTCAAATTCGAACGGAAACTGATCGCAGGACGCATGAATCGCCCGGTCCCCGATCAGCAAGACCGCATCGCTCCGGAGCCCGCGGTAATCGTTGTCAATCGGCAACATTTCGACCTCAGGGGTCACGCCGAAACCGTTGTCCAAGAGGATCCGCACGAGCGCCGCACTGGTCCGCGAACCTTCGTCCAAGGCTAAGGTTCTGATCTGCTTGATAGGCTTTCGGCAGAGCAACTTCACGCTCAACACGGCGCCGCGACAACCAATGCAAGCGTCTGAAATGACCCGATAGCCAGGCGTCTGCAGATACTCCACTGAGGGAATCAGCGCCACATCTAAGTCGCCTCGAAACAGCTGCTCCGCGAGTCGGCTGGGCAGATCAAAGACGATATCCCAGTCCGGCAATCGTTGGGCGAGGTCGTATACCAGCGGCTTCGTGTTCAGATAAGATACAGCGCCAATCCGGCGGCGAGCTCTGGCCTTATCGCTGTTCGTCATCAACGGCTCCAATTTCTTCTCGGCCCCCAGCGATTCGCTCCCAAAGAGCCTGAAACACGGCCCACTCCATCTCGCGCCGGTTCGGCTGGGCTGAGAGAATCGTGG
Organism: uncultured Pirellulaceae bacterium; assembly: GCA_964635375.1. Classification (GTDB taxonomy): domain Bacteria; phylum Planctomycetota; class Planctomycetia; order Pirellulales; family Pirellulaceae; genus CAZMNY01. The sequence goes on from CAZWOU010000171.1 coordinate 6,992, forward strand.
ATTATAGGCGCCGCCCCCGACACGGCATAGAGGCGGCAGGCGACGTGGCCCTCTCGGCAGCAGACCATCCGGCCCATCAGAGTCTTAACCGATCGAACTTCGATGAGTTAACCAATCGGTCGAAAGCCCTGGTGCCCCGCGGGGGAAACGAGCGGCCGTGTCTCTCGCAGTTCGCTGCGCCCACGGCAAGTTTTGCATGGAACGAACCACCGCGCCGAATTAGGCTGGAAGGGCCCTGTTGGCGCTGCCCGCCAGCGCCAGATCCACACAACAAGAGATCCACACGACAAGCTGGAGCCCTACCCATGTTTAGCAAATTCGCCCTCGCCGCCGTCTCAAATGCCATGCTTTTAGGCGCCCCTGGCATGGATCACACCGCCCCCGCGCTCTGCCCAAGCTGCTGCTGTCCGCCGGTCGTGATCCGCACTTTCGAGGGACGTGAGGCGGACAACGCCAGGAAAAGTAGTTGGCAACAGTACTGCCGCGAGCTGGATCAAGCCTGGACCGAGTATCGCAAAGCCGGTTCAACGCCTGAGGCGTTCCAAGCCTACAAGGTGAAGGCTTTGGCAGCCAAACGGAAATACGTCAGCAACGACAGCTTGCTTGTTCCCATCTTCGAGTAGTTGACGCGCGGCACACGCAAAGCGTCACAGCGAATCGTCCAGACTCGCAGATTGGGCAGCGAGCTAATCGAAACACGCCGCGATGCCCTCGAACGGCATGCTGCGCCAAGGATCGGGAAGCGGCGCATCGACAGCAACCTGGGTTCGCAACATCGGGTGTTCAAATTCCAATCGGCGGGCGTGAAGCGCGATCCAACGATCGCGAGGGTCATCGACAACGGGCCCGAAAGGAAGCGTTGCTCCGTAGAGCGAATCCCCCAGCAACGGCAAATTGCGACTGCCCGCTTGGAGCCGGATCTGATGAGTTCGCCCGGTTTGCAATTCGATCTCCAACCAACTCAATTCACCGCGCCTTTCGACGACACGAAATTGCAATAGCGCCTCTTTGGCTCCATCCTCTCCGCTACTGGCAATTTCGGCGCGAGCTTCATCTGGCACTTTGCGAACAAAGTCTCGCCAACCTCCGTCGCTCGCATTCACTCGGCCCTGGACGATCGCCCAGTAGACTTTGCGAACCAGCCGCCCCTGAAACTGCTCCGCCAACCGCCGCGCGGCGCGGACGTGTCGAGCGAACACCAGCGCGCCCGAGGCGGGCCGATCGAGCCGGTGGGGGACGCCCAAGTAGACTTTGCCCGGCTTCGAATCGCGCTCCTTGATAAAACTTTTGATCCGCCGCTCAAGGCTATCAATCCCAGGCGGCGATTGGGTCAGCAGGCCGCCCGGCTTGGACACGACCAAGCAGGGCCCCTCCTCATAAAGCAGGTCGAACCCTTTCGACTCGTTGTCCCCCGAACGGTCCTTGTCCTCGGAACCATCCCCCGCCTCGCGCTCAGTCGGTTCCGGCTCAATCATGAACAAGGGCCTTGAGGGGTTGAGTTGGAAACCGAGCATGAACGCGAATCAACGCGACGGCTCTCTCGTCCAAGTAATTCGCAAACCAGCGGCGGCGCCTGCCGCGTCAGCAGACATAGGGCTCGCGGTACTCGCGGCTCAGCAGCGAGTTGGCTTGGGCATTGTCTGCGAAACACTCGGTCGTGTTGTCAAACGCCAGCTTGGGGCCGAGAATCATGGGCGAGGAAGTGGCGATGCTGTTGTCGCGCAGGTGCCTTACAAATCGCCCCACTGCATCGACGGCAATCTCACCGTAGCCCGAGTCGCCAATCGTCTGCTCAACCTCGGCGACGGTCAATGGGTCGCCGAGCCGGTAGGAAATATTGCCGGTGTGGCCTAGGGAACTCGAATAATGGGCCGTCTCGATGTCGGCGTTCAGATCAGAGTATCTCCTTGAGCGAACGGCGGATAGGAAATTGGCGAAGTGGTCGCCACCACCAACAAATGCCTTGAGTTCATTGCCCTTGCAATCGAAGGCGACGCCGGACGCATAACTGGCCACGACGAGAAAACCAGTCTCGCCTTCAAAGATAACGCCAACCTTTGCGCCTCGCACTCGTTTGGTCTTTAGGCCTCGAACCTCAAACACAATCTGCGAGTTTGCGATTTCATGGATCACAGTCTGCGTGTCGGCGGTTTCGGCGGCGTCGGCTGGGCCAAATCGGCCCCCAAAACTGAATACAGTCTCTGCGTGTTCATTGACGTTGAGCCCCCAACGGGCCAAGTCCATCTGGTGGACTCCCTGGTTGCCCAATTCGCCACCGCCATAAGCCCACTGCCAATGCCAGTCGTGATGAAATCGCTGCCGCGTTACGCTCGCCTCGGGGGCTGGTCCAAGCCACAGCTGATAGTTCAAGTTGGGCGGCGCCGAACCCGCGACGACCGGACCAATGGGCGAACGTCGCTTATAACACAAACCGCGAACTCGTCGAATCGGGCCGATTCCTCCAGCGTGCAGAAACTCCATCGCCCGTCGCATGCCGAGATTCGAACGGCTTTGTAGACCGACTTGGCAAATGCGACCCAGCGATCTCGCCGTCTCGACGACTCGACGCCCCTCGGCAACGCAGTAGCTCCCCGGCTTCTCGACGTAGACGTCCTTGCCGGCTTGCATGGCCCATATCGATGCCAATGCGTGCCAATGATTGGGCGTTGCAATGGAGACAATATCGACGCGAGGATCGGCCAACGCCTCGCGAAAATCGAGCACGTGCTTGACTGGTCTTCCACCCTGACGCCGGCCCGCTTCGCAAGCTCGTTTCTCACCCACCTTCTCGTCCGGATCACAGACGTACAGCACGGAAGTGTCGCGCCGACCGGCATACGCTGCGATGTGAGTATTGCCTCGACCGCGAGCTCCTACAACGGCCACGCCCAATCGCTCGGAAACGCCGCGCAAACCGGGGTCTGCCTCAGCTCCAAGCGCCGACCCGCCACCAGCCACAGCCGCAGCGGTAGCGAACATCGAATCTTCGAGAAACTGACGACGACTGCGTTGGCTCATCTTCCATCCTTCGATTTTCTGCTGCCCGCAAAGGCCAACCACCGACCTTCATGATAGCTCGACTCGCGATCGTTCGCCCCACGCCGAGCTGGGCCCCACGCCGAGCTCGGCCTCGGGCCATCTTGTCCGTTGGGGCTATTCGCTGAACAAGTCGTGTTTGGGCCAATCGGGAACCCCCTTCAGGATATCCCAAGTGAGCCGGTCGAGGGCGGCCCCATAGCCGGATTTTCGGCTGCGAGTGTTCGTGAGCACAGCCCAACAAAAGCCGTGATGGGTGCGGACGAATATCGATTTCGAACCAGGGAGACTGCCGCCATGCCACCAATTCTTGCTCCTGTTCACCGACCAGCCCTTCGCATAGCCCGGGTTATTCTTCGACGGCCTAGTCATCGAGGCAATGGACTCGGCGCTCAAAATATCGGGCTTGGTTGCAAATCCATCAGCCCGGACAGCGATTCGCACCAGGTCCGAGGGCGTTGCGATCCAACCGCCATGCGAGTCCATTCTCGCTACTTTCATGCCGTAAGGGTTCTCCGAGTTCTGGCCGTAGTAGACGACCTCTTTCGGTTTTCGATCCTTGAGTTCGTCGCCGCCAATCTCCATCGAAGTGACGCCCGCAGGGCGAAGAATCTGCTCGCGAACAAACTGCTCATAGCTGACGCCGGCTATTTTTTCGATAATCCTACCCAGCAGGCAATAGCCAAAATTCGAGTAAGAGTAACCCGCGCCGGGCTGCCGATCTAGTTTCCGCGTATCGAGCGTCCAGTCAATCAAGCGAGAATGATCGTAGCTCGGTTTCTGAAACATTGGGTCGCGACTCTTGTTATCCCAGCCGCCATGAGCATGCTCCATCAACTGACGAACGGTGATGGAACGCACATCCGGGCCCAGTTTCTTCGATCCGTATGACTCGCCGAAGATCGCGCCTTTCCCAAACACGCGATCGTCCAAATCCAACTTTCCTAATTCGACGAGCCTGTGGATTGCTATCGACGTGATCGGCTTGGAGACGCTCGCGATGCGAAAGCGGGAAGCTGAGGTGACGGGCGTCATCGCCGACGTATCGGCGTGCCCAAACCCCTTGGCCAAGACGAGTCGACCATCCTTGGCAACCGCGATCGACAGTCCTGGGACGTCAAAACTGGTCATGAACGCGTGAACCGTCTTGTCGATATGCGTTGCGGACTTCGATGACAACTCGTCACCCCACGTCAAATTCAAGGCGCCAAGAAACAGAAACGAAGTCAAACTAAGCCACGTGGCGTGCGCAAACGTCTTCAAGCACGGCATCGCGCCGTCCAGAATATGCCAAGTCGGCATCGTGTGTTCAGTCTTGCTCTGGTCCATTGACTGCGTCTCCAGGCACCGCCCGAGGGGACGGAAGCGGCGAATAGTGATCAAGCAACAGGGGCTAAACAGAATAACATGACAAAGAGAAGATAAAGAGTGACCACCACCTCGGCCCACAGCGGCGCCTTCAACGGCCGCGTCAGCAGTTTGGCGGGTGAGCCAAGATGATGCCACGCCCAAAAGCCGCAGCAACTGGCGGAGAGCCCAAAGACAAGCAAGCCGAGGAAGGGCGATCCATGTCGCAACAGCTCGCCAGCGTCCCCAATGCCCTCAAAGGCGCCGACGCCGATGTAAGCGCCGTTAGCGATCAGACAAAACCCTAGAAAGAACTGACTCATCCCCCTGGCGAAACCGAGGCTTGAGGGGAGAGCCATCCAGATCGCGGCTGGAAGAGCACAGCCCGCAACTGGTCCCATCCATGCGACGAACAGTGGAAACGGATTGGGCCGGACGTCCGTCCTAGAAATCGCCTGCGGATGCAACACGACTGCCCGGACGACGCCCCCACTCGACCACGCCCCGATCACATGCCCTAACTCATGCAACACCATCATCGAATGCCAGCACAACACTGAGAAAGCCACGAGAAAGTAGATATGTCTCAGCCACGTCATCAGCCAGCCAATTTGGTTAGGAGATGTGAGAACTACTTCACGTCGTCTTCTTTTGGGTGCGAACAAAAGCGATTACGATCGCGCCGAGTCCCACCAGGATCCCCAGCGAGGCCCGGACGGTGTTCGCATCGGGCGAGATAAGGAGATCGAACAATCCTAGCCCAATAGCCAGAACCGACAACGTCAGCGCAGCATAAAAGCGAAGTCGCATGATTCGTTTCAATATCGACCAGTGTGTGATCCCACACATAACCATAGATCGAAACCGCCTGAATTTGCAAGCAAGATCCATCAGCAGCTGAAGAGGCGGCGGCCGGCCAAGCACAAAAATCAGGCGTTACTCTTGGCTTTCTGCGGGCGAGACTGCTGCGGGCCAAGACTTGCCCCACAGACAACGGGAGGCCCCTTTTGGCTTGCCAAAGGCCCCGCGAGATCGGAAGAAGACTAAGGTCGCAGGCAGATTCCACGCCCAGCGCTAGTTCCCACGACGATCGCGCCGCACCGAACGGTGAATCACGCGTCTTCAGCCAGTGCAAGGATATGCCCCGGTCGGCTGACCACAATTCGAGCCGTATCCGCCTGCTCCAATTCTCCCCGAATGGCGACGGTGTCGCCTACTCGAAAGAAAGCTTCATGCTCTGCCATGAAGGAGACAACCTCGGGACCGCTCTCGACTTGGTAGGTGGCCGGAAAAAAGAGAGACTCTGACCGCCCCGTGATCCGCGCAGACAGCTCGATCGGACCCTGCCTGCCCCACGTCGTCTCGCCGGACGAAAACTGTCTATCGCGAACGGCCCGCAAACTGAAACGGTGCTGATCGAACAGCCCCTTGTGCAGTCGCCGTCGACACATCCGCTCGGTTGCGACGCGGCTTGCTTCTGGATCTCGTGAGAAGTTATTGGGGCCGAGCATGGTGAAACGGTCGAGTGAGTAGACCTGCCGCATGGCGTCGAGCACTCGTTCTGCGGCCGCACTCCCAGAGACGACGAGGTCGATATCTGAGGATTCGTTCTCGCCTCCCCATAACAGTGAGTCGGTCAGGCCGAATCGGTCCAGCGGAACGCAAAGTTCATTCGCCAGCGCGCTGGCCAACTCCAAGGCGGCGGATTGTATTGGCGAGCGGGACGACCTCTTGCCCAGGCGAGCCAGCCCATCGCGCGATAGAAAGCAGCGCTCAATCCGTTCTCGGGGCACGACGATAATCGAATCACAGACGTAAGTCGGAAACGAACGCCCGAGAAACTCCCAGGCAGCAAAGTAGCCGGCCCGCCACTTTTGACCATCAACGTATTTCAGGTTCGCGGCGACGTAGTCTCGCGAGTGATCGTAGCCGATCACATTGAACAGCAGCCCCTCGGAGGTCGACACGTAGTCTTTGTCGGCAAGTGACCCAAAGTCCAAGACTACTTTCTCGCCGATTCACTTGAGGCCCCGCTGACCACCACCGCGTCAATCGACTCCAGCCTGAGCAACGGATCTTGACCGTCGTAGAAACGGAATATTTGATCGAGCCGCGTGATCCGAAACACCTCAAGCACGTTCTGCGGCACGTTGCAAAGTTGAAGATCGACACTGTAGACGCGACACTTCTTGTTGAACAAGACAAGCCTGCTGATCATGTCGGACGACATGAATCGAACGCCGTCAAAGTTGAGCAGCATCTTCTTGTTCTTCACGCGAGCCAAACAGGCGGTTAACGCTTTGGAGATCTCGCGGACTTTCGGCTCGTCAAGGATCTTGGCGTCGCGAAAGCGAACGATAAGAGTATTGTCCTTGAAGACTGACTCAATTGCGCAGTTATCCGATGACATCGGGCAACCTCCTTACAAGGACCGCTTGGTTCCAGAAACTGGATTGAAGTGGAGCTTAACCGAGGGGGTGCTGATGGCTAGAACTAGCCAGCGACCTCATCGGCAAGCAAGTGATCCAGGTAATGTTGTCGCACAGTTTCAGCGGCTTGTAAATACAATTCTTGGCGTTCTGAAGGGCGTTCTTGGGACGGCCAGCCTCCGCAGGACGCGCATCCGGAATCTTCGCTCGTCGTCATGCCACGCTTCCGCCCGAGGCAAGCCCCCCTAGCCGTACAGCCTCTGGCCGTTGGGGGGGCGCCCGCTGTGGGGGTCAAACTGCCGAATGCCGAGCGATTGGGCAGCGATCATGAGCAGGTAGAGGGGGCTGAGATAGAGGTAACGACGCCATAATCGGCGGGGTTCTTTGGCCAAACGAAAAGCCCACTCAAGGCCTCGATCTTGGAGGAATCCAGGGGCTTGCGGCAGCTGGCCCGCGTGAAAGTTAAAGGCGGCGCCGACGGCCAGAAGCGGCATCGAGAGCGGCTCGCGGAACTCGTAGGCCCAGACCTCTGAATTGGACCAGTGGATTCGGCTCCATTCTCTCTTCCCCTTACGATGCGGTATCGCCAGCTCGATAAGCTCGGCGGGTCGTACCGGAGATAGAAGCAGAACGCGGACCGATCCACGCAGTTCCGGGCCATTCAAGCATAAACCGGGATGAGAAAACGACTTACGGAACAACTAGGTGCTCAGAGAACGTTGCCCGGCCGCCACGAGTGTGGCCCGTTTTGCATCGCGTCGCCACCCCAGAACGCCTCTCCGCAGGAAGAGAAGTCCGCAGAAAGAGAAGGTCGAACCGCCTAGCCTCCATCGGGCCGCAGAATGGGGGCGCGGGACGGTTCAGCCTGCCGGCCCGCTTCAATGCCGCCCGCTTCGATTCCGCCGGCCTGAATCTCACCCGCCTCAACATCGACTGGGCCGTCTGGGCTGGGGCCGAAGGGTCCGATTGGGCCGGGGAACGTCTGCTGAATGTACTCTCCTTGGCTCACCGGAGGCGCCACGCTGCGTCGAGAGAGATGATCGACGATGGGCAGAGTTGGGTGGCTCAACTGCGTCCGTTCGGCCGAGTCATGATAGGCCTGACTGGGCCAATCGCCTTCAGCCAGGTGGATGTCGTTGTAGTCGAGCAATGACCCCTTGTTGAAGTGGACATTCTTGACTGCCAGGGTGTATTCCAGGATCGTTCGATAATAACGAGACTCCGCTTC
>CAZWOU010000172.1:0-9360 GCA_964635375.1 uncultured Pirellulaceae bacterium
TCGGATCACCTCGACCAACTTCATCAGGGGAACTGGGTTCATGAAGTGCATCCCGATAAATCGACCCGGGCTTTTGACGTTTGCCGCCAGCCGGGTAATCGAGATGGATGACGTGTTGGAAGCGAAGATCGTCTCTTCGCCGCAGATTTCGTCGAGCTTACTGAAGACCGATGTCTTGACTGCCTCGTTCTCAACCACGGCTTCGATCACGAACTCCTTCTCTCGATGCGACTCAAGCGTCGTCGACCAAGCTATCCGCGCCAACGCGTCATCGCATTGTTGCTGCGACAGCACGTCCTTGCGCCGCAGGCGACTGAGGCTCTTCTGCACGGCGGATCTTCCCGCCTCCAGCGAGTCTTCCGCGACATCCGATAGCGACACCGAAAGCCCAGCTTGGGCCGCCACTTGGGCAATCCCCGCGCCCATTTGGCCGGCTCCAATAACACCAATACTCTCGATCATTAGATCCCCTCAAATCGATCTACAACAGATTCGACGCCCCTCGTCCCCTTGTGGGCCAATTCGCATTTTCAACGCCCCGCCGACTCGTCTTCTCGGCGGATGATCATCGCCACCGCTTCCCCACCTCCCAAACAGAGTGACGCGCAACCGATGTTCAAATCCATCGACTTCAAAGCATAGAGAAGAGTCACCAGGATCCTTGCCCCGGAACAGCCGATGGGATGCCCCAGGCTGACGGCGCCGCCGTGCACGTTGACTCGCTCGATGTCGAGGTCCAGTTCCTTGATGGCGGCCAGTGCGACGACGGCGAACGCCTCGTTGATCTCGAAAAGATCGATTGCCCCGACTTCCATTTCGGCGCGTGCCGCGGCGGCGCGAATGGCGCCGATGGGCGCTGTTGTGAACCAATCGGGATCTTGAGCAAACGTAGCGTCGGCAACAATGCTCGCCAGCACAGACAGTCCGCGCCGCTCCGCCTCGACTCGACTCGTTATGACAAGGGCCGCAGCGCCGTCGGAGATCTTGGAGGCGTTGGCGGCGGTAATCGTGCCGGCTGAGTCAAAAACGGGGCGAAGATCCGGAACCTTCTCGGGTCGGTAGTTCGACGGCTCCTCGTCCACGTCGACGACCACTTTTCTGCGCCGCGACGAGATCGTAACTGGCGTGATCTCCTCCGCCAACCGACCGTCGGACTGCGCCTTCTGAGCCGCCTCGTAACTGCGAGTGGCAAAGACGTCCTGTTGCTCACGCGAAATGTTGTGTTCGGCCGCGCACAGTTCGCCCAGCGAGCCCATATGTTTGTCGCCGAAAGGATCCCAAAGTCCGTCGACGATCATGGAGTCGACAAGCTGGGCGTCGCCCATGCGGAAACCGCCGCGGGCTTTGAGCAGGTGGGGCGAGTTGGTCATCGACTCCATCCCGCCAGCGACGACGCAAACGGCTTCGCCCAAGCGGATCGACTGCCGAGCCATCATGACCGCTTTCAGCCCGGACCCACAGACTTTGTTGACGGTCGTGCACGGCGCGCGGTGGGGAATCCCGGCGGCCAGTGATGCTTGCCGCGCGGGCGATTGACCAACGCCGCCCTGCAGAACCTGCCCCATCAGGACTTCATCGATATCGGCCGGGGCAAGACCCGCGCGGCGGATCGCCTCAGCAATCGCGACCGAGCCCAACGCGGGCGCCGACTCGGAGGCGAGCGCGCCAAGGAGACTGCCGATCGGCGTTCTCGCCGCACCGGCAATGACGATATCGCTATCTAACATGAATCCCACCTAACCAGAAGAAGAGTCCTTGCCTTGCCATTGGGCGTACAGCGAGCCGTTGCCAAACTGAGGAATGTCCGTCTCATTCGGGCTCCGCCCTTTGCCCAACGCATCGGCGTCCGGCGTCTTCTCGGGAATCGAGAACTGATCGTTGGGAAGACGGTCGATCATTCGCCGAGCGACAATCGCTGCCGTTCGCATCGATGTATCACTGTTGCTCTTGAGGCCTCGGATGCACTGATCGCTCTCCTCCTGACCAAGCGCGAAGACATATTCGACAATCGCAATTTCATCTTGCAACTGTTGCTCTTCGGCGCCCTTGTTCATCGACAGGTTGAGTTTTGAAAGCGAGCAAGTCATAGCGTAAAGCCAGATGGCGCACATGCTGATGCGATACTGCAGCGTCTGTTCGGTAATCAAGTTCTCGCCGTGGTCCTTAAAGGCGACTTTGACAAGGTGGCTGAAGTCGCGAACTCGCGTCTCAAGCGTCTTTCGCAACGGCTCAAGCTTACCGTTGATGTTGCGGATTTCTGGGCCTTCCGGCTTGACGCCGAGGAACAATTGAGCCGCCAGGCCAACCGAGTCGGAGAGGTTGCCAAACGGCGACGCCTTGATGCCAAGCATGTGTTCGCCCAACTGTTTGGAACCGTAGGCGAAAACGAAACTGTGCATCACTTCGTTGGCGCCTTCCACAATCGTGTTGATGCGACTGTCCCGCCACAGACGCTCAACTATGTTCTCCGTCATGTAGCCCTCACCGCCCATGATCTGCATCGCGTGGTCCACGGTGCGGAACCCCATCTCCGAGCAGAACACTTTGCAGGCAGCCGTCTCGACCATGATGTCTTCGTCGCCGCGGTCAACAATTCCAGTCGTCATGTAGAGAACGGCGTCAAGTGCATAACAATAGGCAGCCATCTTGGCGAGCCTCTCCTGCACAAGATCAAACTCGTCCAAGGCGCGTTGAAATTGGTGGCGATAGCGAGCCCATTTGCCCGCTTGTTCAAAAGCAGCCTCCGCGGCGCCGACCATCCCCGATGAGAGGGTGCTGCGGCCGTAATTCAGGCAGGTTAGAGCCACGTTCAGGCCCTGGCCCTCTTTGTGCAACAAGTTGCCACGGGGCACTCGCACATTGTTAAAGCGAATCCGCGCTTGCCAAGTTCCGCGGATGCCGCATTTGGCGCGATTGCGAGAGTAGATGTCAATGCCTTCCATGTCCGGCGTACAGATTAAGGCTGTCACACGGTCTTTTTGTTCGCCCGTTTTCGGGTCGAGCATCTTCTGTTTTGCAGTCACCGTGAAGAAGCCGGCCAAGGCGCCCGAAGTGGCCCACTTCTTCTCGCCGTTCAGTATGTAGTACTCGCCATCGCCGCTCACCTCGCAGCGAGTCTCTTGCCCGCCCGCGTCACAACCGACGTTCGGCTCGGAAAGGCAAAAAGCGCTCAAGGTGTCCGTTGCCATCCGCCGCAGATAGCGTTCTTTCTGCTCATGCGTACCATACAGTTTCAGCGCGCCGCAACCGATCGACTGGTGGGCTGAAACCAAGACGGCCGTTGAACCGCAGGCAGCCCCGATTCGCTGCAACGCTCGGTTGTAACTGGTGACGCTAAACCCGCCGCCCCCGAATTCGGGCGGAATGATCATCCCCATCACGCCAAGCGAAAACAATCGATCGATCGCCCATTTGGGAATCTCCTGTTTCTGATCGATCTCAAAGTGCGGATGTTCATCACGGAGGTAGGCATCCAACTCGACAAGCAATTCATCGCAGCGGGAGGTCTCTTGCGAGTCTGTTTCGGGGTAGGGAAAGACCATCTCCTCGCGAACGCGGCCCCAGAAAAGGTTCTTCATGAACCCCATCGACTCCGGTTCGCGGCCGAGCATCTCTTCGGCCTGTTCAATCTGCTTTCGATCCCGTTCGGGTATGTTTTTTAACTGCGAGAGGGTCGAGTCGGACACGGCGTTGCTCCTTGCCGAATGCTGAACCGTCGGCGCGAATCGGGATCGCGCCGCACTGGTGGAATTCGATTGTCTAGGTGAATTGAAAACTGACCCCAAGGCGGAAACCGCCCACAAGCCAAGGTTCTCGTCGCTTCGTTGTCATCGCTAGGCTGTCATCGCTAGGCTGTCATCGCTACGTTGGGATCAGCCACATCGCCGGATCTTGCAGACGTCGCATAACGGCGTTGTTAAATTCGGCTCCGATCGCGCCGTCAATCACTCGATGATCGAACGAGTACGACAAGTAGATCAGGTCTGCCGGGTGGATTCGCCCTTCGCTGTCGTACATCGGCCGGCGGACAACTCGGCCGACGCCCATGATGCCGACGTTTGGTTGGTTGATAATTGGCGTCGAAATCAATCCGCCAATGCCGCCGATGGAGGTGACCACGAAAGTCGCGCCCCGCAAGTCCTCTAGTTCGATCGCACCGTCGCGCGCCTTTTCGCTGAGTCGCTGGATCGCCTCGGCGACCTGCTGCAAGCTCAATTGGTCCGCGTTCTTGACGACGGGAACCACTAGCCCCTGCGGCGTGGCGACGGCAATGCCGATGTGGTAACAGGCATGCAATTGAATCTCTTCAGCTTTCGCGTCGAGCGAAGAATTGACGAGTGGAAATTCCTTGAGCGCTTCGGCAGTCGCCTTGACGATGAAAGCTAAGTAGGTGAGCCGCACGCCCTGCTCGGCCAATTTGGGCTTGAGTCGGGCACGGAGTTTGACCAATTCCGACACGTCGCACTCGTCCATAAAGCTGTAGTGGGGAATCTCGGTCTTAGAACGCACCATGTGCTGGGCGATCTTTCTCCGCAACCCGCGCAAGGCAATCGTCGTCCCCGGGACGAAGGAGGCGTCGGTCGGCACGGTCGCGTCGCCCCCGGCCGGGCTGGTCGAAGACGGGCCCGCGCCAGATGCCTGGCCCGCCGCGGCCAACAGGTCGTCCATGAGAATCCGCTGGCCAGGTCCAGTGCCTCGCACCGTCGCCAAGTCGACGCCCAGTTTGCGGGCTTGCCGGCGAACGGAAGGCGCCGCTTTGGGGCCGAGCCCAGATCTCGTCGCAGGCATCTTCGTTGCGGTCACGGGGCCGTCGCTCGACGGCGCAGTGCTCCCGTTGCCCGATGAAGGCTGGCCAGCCAAGGGGCTCGCTTGCTCAGCAAGGGGCGCCGAGGCGTCGCTGATCGCTTCTGGTTCGGGGCCGCTGTCCTCGTCAGAGGCGTCAGCGTACAGGAGTATCGTCGCGCCAACTGCAATGGTCTGCCCTGGCTCGAACAACATCCGCTCAATACGGCCAGCAAAGGGAGACGGCAGAGCGACCGCGGCCTTGTCGGTGAGCACCTCGGCAATCGACTGGCCAACCGCGACTTCGTCGTGCGGGGCGACAAGCCACTCAACCAGCTCGGCTTCCAAGATCCCCTCTCCAAGCTCTGGCAGTTTCATGTCCATGATGGGCCTAGCATTGTTCGTTGGCGAGTTCCAGCATTGCTTTTTCGATATGCTCGAGTTGCGGAACCGAGTTCATTTCATAGATTGGATTGAGTCCGATCCCGGGCAGGTGCTTGCCCAGCAAGACCTGCGGGCGAACTGTCAAGTCATAGAACAATTCGTCGATGACTCGCCGTAATAGGTGTTCGGCAAAGTTGGAGACTTGAGTGTCCTCGTCCACAATCAACAGGCGCCCGGTCTTCAACACGCTGTTCTTAATCGCCTTCCAGTCGTACGGGAAAATGCTCCGCAAATCGATCACATCAAACCGCCAACCATGTTGTTGTTCAAGTTGATCGGCGGCTTGATTGCAAAGCGGCAGCGTACGCCCTGAACTGACGATCGTACCGGCGTCACCTTCTCGGCAGAGCCGAGCGCTTCCGATCGGAACAATGTACTCCTCCACCTCGGGCCAGCGGGGAGTCCAGTCGGAGCGGTCGCCAACGGGTGCGTCGATCATCTCCTTGAGCACGGACGGGTCGTCCGGCTCACCCGGTATCTTTCGATCGGAGCTAACGCGGAGCAACGCTTTGGGCAGCAACAACATGACCGGGTTTGGATCGATAATGGCCGAAAGCGTCAAGCCGTATGCGTCGAGTGGATCGCTGGGCAAGACGACCTTCCAGCCGGGCAGCCGACTGGCCCAACTTTGAAACGCGTGCGAGTGGTAAAGACTGCCGTGAATGCCGGAACCGGTCGGCATCATCAGCACGATTGGCATGTCGAAATTGCCGGCGCTTGACCAACGCTGATTGCCGGCGACTTTCAGTATGTCGATTGTGTTAAAGGCGTAATCGCAGAACTGGATTTCCGCCACGGGCCGGCCGCCCGCGTAGGCGATGCCCATTGCCGTGCCGAGGATCCCGCGCTCATCCAGGGGAGAGTTCCAAGCGGTTTTCAAACCTTGCGTTACCGTAAACACGCCCCCTAGCGGCGGCCCGACATCCTCACCGAAGACATCGGTTACGCCGAGCGATTCCTCGCCGTAATGCAAGGCCATGCGAACAGCCTGGGCCATCGTCGCCATGCTAGAGCTACTCCGGTAGTCCTGTGTAATCTTCCGGGTAAACGACGTCGACTTTGCTCGGCGCGTACGTGTACTTGTAGAGATCGGCCTCGGTTGGGTCCGGCTCGTTCAGGGCTTGCTCCACCGAAGCGTCGAGTTCAGCGGCCGATTCGGCGGCGATCTTCTCGACGAAAGCCTGATCCATCATTCCCGCGTCCATCAGCCGTCGCTCAAGCGATTCGAGGCAATCGAACTCATTCACATTCTTCATCGCGCCGCTGGCGCTGGAATGCCCGTAGAGGCGAGACACACGGGCCTCAATGAAATAGGGCCGTCGCTCCTCACGGCAAACCTGCATGCCGCGTTCAATCGCGAACCAACTAGCGACCGGATCGTTGCCATCGACCGTCTCGCCCTGCATCCCAAACGCCTGGGCTCGATCAATTGGGCTGCGGTCTCCGAATTGTGACTGATACGAAGTTGAAATCCCCCAGCCGTTGTTGGTGACGACGACCAACACCGGCAGTTCGCATTCATGCCTCGTGCTCCACATCAGGCACGAGGCAAAATCGCCCTCGGCCGTTCCCGCGTCGCCTCCCATCACAATCGAGACGCCATCGCCGCCAAACCGCTTTTGCACCATCGCCGTACCGGGCGCCATCGCGTACTGAACCTCAAGCACCGAAGAGACCGGCATGATGTTCGCGTGTTTCCGGGCGTAATGGCTGACAAAGTTTCGCCCCATCGAATTGACGTCCGTGGCGCGCATCAACATCTGCCGAATGCCCTCGATGAAATCGAGCCCCATCGGCACCAACACGGCCGTATTGCGATAGTGCAAGTGCAGGTAATCGTAGGCCGGTCCGCCGCCCTTGTTGACTTGCATTCCAAGACAAACGCCAAACGCCTCTTCCCCCGGTCCGCCCACCCAGAACAGGCCCAACCCCGTCTTGCTCATCTGAATCATCCGCTCCTCCATGGCCCGAGCCCGGGCCATGTGGCGGTAGATCTCCAAACTCCGCTCGGCGTCCAGCCACTCCTCACCCGTCGCCAAACGGGCATTCGGCTCAGGCTGCCGAGCGTGCTTGGGCGATTCTGGCATGACGATTTCGCTTCTTCGGCGAGATCCGCAGTCGCGGTCGTCGCTGGATTGGAGGAAGATTGGGGGAAGATTGGGGGACGAACGCTGCCACATCGCGTGACTAGACGATCGACCTTACTCTGGACGTGTGTACTTGATATCCGGATCGCTTTCCACCCGACGTTAGCCCGGACCAAGGTTCGACGCCCGACATCCAATGCGACGGAAGTTGACGTACGTTCAGCGCTGGGCGCTCGACTCGTTGCTGCTTGGCCCCTTAGGCTGAGACGACAGCGCCGGCAATTCTCGCCAGATCGGTGACTTCGAACGAACGGGGCGAACAAGCCTCCACCGGCCAGGTGTCATCTTTGTCCGGCAGGGTCGCCAACTGAGACGCGTAGTAGGGTAAGACACCCCGGTTGAGGATGTCCTCGGCGCCGGCCAAGAACTGGTCAGCGTCGAACCAGGGCTCGACAAAATTCTCCAGCAATTCGTCAAGCGTGGCCTGCGAATGGTGCTGCTCTTCCAAGTCGTGATAACTCAAGTAGCCCAAATCGATGGGTTTCTCGCGACTCGCGTTGAGAAGCTGCATCCCAGCGATCCACGGCTTCCAGAGCGAGTTCGCAGCCCAATTCTCGATGGCGAACGAAGCACCGCTGGCAAGTGACTGGTCCGAGTTCGCATAGTATTCGAAGGTGGCGTCAACGAAAGCACACGTTCCGGGGAGCCCGATCCAGGCCTTGCCCAAATCCTTAAAGCTGAGCCCTAAACCGTGGCCCATTTTTCGCATCCAGGTAAAGTGGACCGTGCCCGACGCCCACTGGCCAGTTAGCTCGCCCTCAAATCCGTCCTTGAAAGGGATTCCCTTCTCGTTGAGCAGAACCTGAAGTCGCTCTGTGTAGGCTTCCTCTGTGGGCGCGTTGGAGACCAATTTGGCCTGAGCCACATCAAACTGCAACGCAAACACCGAGAACTGCTGGCATTCGTGACGAGCTTGCGACTCGGTCACGCCTTGCGAAAAACGAGCCAAGTACGGGTTGCCTTCAACGATCGGGTGGCAGAGCACGCGGCCGCAAACATCGACAAGCAGTTGCTGGAACTCCGTACCCCGTGCCTGCGAGAGTTTGCCATCGACCACCATAGAGCGAACTCGGCAAAGAGCGCTTTCCGCCTGCTCGATGAACAACGACAAATGGGCAGGAACCTGGGACAAGTCGCCGAAAACTCCCACCTGACGAAACAACTCGGCTGCCGGTGTCTCGAGGGGTACCTGAACGCAAGTCGACATCCTATTTCTCCTTGTTAGCGTGGCTGGCGAGCTAGATCTCGCACTGCAGAAATTCCGACCCGCCCCCCAGAAATGTATTTATATATTCAAGACGACACAATCAAGTTAGAATTAAATTCGTTTAAAGGCGTCTATTCCGGATTACTTACAAATGGCGGGCGAAAAATGAACCTCGACCGAATCGATCACGGAATCCTCGCCGCGATGCAAATCGATGGCAGAGTGTCCAACAAGGACCTGGCGGCCAAGATCGGCATCTCACCGTCGACTTGCCTCGACCGAGTGCGGCGTTTGCGGCATATCGGCGCCATCCGAGGCATCCATGCAGACGTCGACCCGAAAGCCTTAGGCATCGGCCTCCAGGCGATGATCACGGTGCGTTTGACCCAGCACGCAGAAATCTCGTTTGATCAATTGCGCCAAGACCTGCTGGAAGTCCGTGAAGTGGTGGCGGTCTATTTGGTAGCTGGCGCCTTGGACGCCCTGATCCATGTGGCAGTCAAGGACGTTGACCACCTTCGCGCGCTCGTCGGAGGGACATTGACTTCTAGGCGCGACATGGCCCACTTGGAGACATCGCTGATCTTCGAACACACTCGCAAGCCCAACATGCCGGATTATGGGCTCGCTGATCGATAACCGTCGGGCAGACGTTGATCGCTCGTTATGCCGTTACTTCGTGCCCGAAGAGGACATCCGCGCATAAAAAAACGCTCGCCAATGGGCAAGCGTCTTTTCGATTTGTAGCCGAAACCGGTCACGGCTTTCAGAAAAGGGCTC
>CAZWOU010000172.1:9460-14964 GCA_964635375.1 uncultured Pirellulaceae bacterium
CAAGCGTCTTTTCGATTTGTAGCCGAAACCGGTCACGGCTTTCAGAAAAGGGCTCCCGGAAAAAGGGGCTCTTGAGGAACCCGCTCAGAGGATCATATCCTTGAGGGCTTTGAGCGGTCGCACTTTGACGACATCGCAGGCCGGCTTGGCAGCGAACATCATGGTTTCGCCAGTTTGCGGGTTGCGGCCTTCGCGTTCCGGACGGGCTTTCTTGTGATGGACCAGAATCTTGCAGAGGCCTGGCAGGGTGAAGGCGCGGGGCCCACGTTTTGCCAGAGAACTGCGAATTTCATCGGTCATTGCGTCAAAAACGGCCGCGACATCTTTCTTAGAAAGCCCAGTGGCTTCCGAGATATTCGCGAAAATTTGAGTCTTCGTAAGCGGCTTCTTTGCTGTGGCTTTGGCCATTGCGTTCCCCCTCCATGCGAGGCACTAACATGTCAAATCTGTCTAAAACGAACATCCGTATGCGATACAACCGTTACAAGTTGTCTCTCAATGGGAAGCTGATTAGACCGATTGACTTCAGAATTGCAAGCCGACTTTCACGAAAAAGCCTGGAAAAACCAAGGCGAATCGCGAAATGGGGGCTTACCCGGCTTGAGCGAGGCCCGCTGGATTTCAGTCCAGATCCTCGAAACAAGCGGGCGGCAAACGACTCAAGCCGGCCAGGGCGCAGTTAAACTAAAGCGGGTAAAATACTCGGTTTGCCCCATCCGCGTGAAGAGAATAAGATCTTACCGAGCAATCACTTACACTCCATTAGCGGCCGATCGAGTTCCACACGAAAGCGGCCTTTGAGGCGAATGGCAATGAGCAGGGAAGGCACACTCAGCAAGCGTAGCGTCTACGGGCTAGTTTGCCTCCTCGGCTTGGCTGCGCCGTCCCAGATCGGCTTGGGGCAAAACTTGTTTCGGCCGGCCCCAAGACCTCTAAAAATACGCTTGGTGCGAGCTCGAGAGGCAATCGACGAGGCGCGTTACACGGACGCGATCACCCTGCTGGGCGAGATTCTCGTTGCCAGCGCCAGGCTAGACGACGACTCGGCGGGCCAGGACTTCTTTTACGACACCGCGGGCGACGCCACGGCGCGGCGGAGCATCAAGACGTTAGCGGAGCTCTGGATTGGCGAGTTGCCGAAGTCGGCTCGCGAACTGTTCGAACTAAAGTACGGTGGAGCAGCGCGCGGGATGGTCGATCAAGCCATCGACAGCCGCGACCTTCGCCTGCTCAACGAAGTCACTCGCAAGTACTTTCACACCCAGGCCGGACACGAGGCCTGCATGATCTTGGGCCGCAGGCACTTGGACGCTGGCCGCCCGTTCGCCAGCGCGATGATCTTCGACCGCGTGCTGAGATCGTCGCAGAGCGAACGCTTCGAGCCGCAAGCGTCCTTGCTTTGCGCGATGAGTTTGCAGCTGGCCGGGTTGCCAGAGCGGGCCGAGGAAGTGTTGCGGAAGTTTCGCGCGCGGAACGTGAACGAGCAGTTCGCCCTCGGTTCTGATCTGATCCAACTGTTTGACGAGAACGAGTCGCCGTTGGCCTGGTTGAACGAGCATCTCGGTCAGCCGAACGAGATTCGCCAAAGCGCGGCGATGCAGTGGGCGATGCATCGGGGCGGTGCGGACCGCAACGCCACATCGATGGGCGGCATGCCGTTGGTTAACTACCGTTGGCGAACCCCCGTCTCAATCCACCCCGAGGACGAGCGATTGCTTCGCGACATCCGTCGACAAAACGAAGTTCAAGGCGCGCCGACGATTCCCACGATCTCGCCCCTCGCGGTTGGAGACAACGTGCTGATACGGAGCGCCCGCCGATTGATAGCGATCGATTTCGCCAGCGGCAAACGAGTTTGGGAATTCCCCTGGGACGACACGCCGGACGAGCAAGCCAATGCGGCAATGAAGAGCCAAGTCATCGCCAACAATGGGTCGCTGAGGCACGCGGAGTTGCATGAGCGGATCCTCGAGGACTCGCTTTACGGACAGCTCGCGGCCGAGAACGACTCCGTCTTCTTCGTCTCCGAACTTGGCTACGCGTCATCCAGTTCGTCGCCCTATTCGACGACTTTTGGCGGCGTTCGCGCGATCACCCAACGAACCGCGAAGGCCTTCAATCAGTTAGTCGCCCTGAATCTGAAACGCGAGGGCGCCATTCACTGGGTTGTTGGCGGTCGTCATGGCTGGGACGAGCCCGAGTTGGCTGAGTCGTTTTTTCTGGGCGCCCCGTTACCGCTGGACCAACGACTCTACGTCCTGCTCGAACAACGCGGCGAAATCCAACTTGCCGTGCTCGATTCCAGCACCGGGCAACTCATCTGGCGCCAGCAGCTGGCCCATGTCGAAGACCGCGACATCACAAACAACGCCAAACGGCGACTCGCTGGCGCGACCCCGACCTACTCCAACGGCGTGCTGATTTGTCCGACGTCCGCCGGCGCCGTCGTGGCCATCAATCTGGCGACTCGCTCCTTGCTTTGGGGCCGACAGTATCAATCACCGCCCCGATCGACGCCTAGCGTCTCGCGTTCCAAAGCGACTCTGGGTCCTTTGAGTCAGCGGTGGCTGGACGCCAGCGTGACCGCAGCGCATGGCAAGATCATTCTGACGCCGCTGGAATCAAATGTCTTGATTTGCCTGGACCTGCTCGACGGGTCACGGCTCTGGTCGATGCCGCGAAACGATCTCATCTACGTAGCATGTGTGCACGAAGACCGAGTGATCGTGGTTGGCTCCAGCGGGCTGATCGCGCTTGACATCGGTTCTGGCAAGGCGGTCTGGCCCAAGCCAGTTGACTTGGCCGGCGCAACGCCCAGCGGGAGAGGATTCCGCAGTGGCAACCGCTATTTCTTGCCGACGTCCGAACGAGAACTGCTCGAAATCGACTTGATTCAAGGCGCCATCGTCGATCGAGTTAAGACTCAAGGGACTCTCGGCAATCTCATCGCGTTCAAGGACGGTATTGTCTCCTCGGGCGTCGATTGGATTTCCGCCTTCCACCAACTCGCTCCACTCAAGGAGTCGATCGACAAACGACTCAAGGCGAACCCCGACGACACTTGGGCGCTCTCCAGGCAAAGCGAAGTGCTGCTTCAGGAGGGGAAACGCACCGAGGCCTTGCTCGTCCTCCGCAAGACTTCGAAAATCGTCCCGAACAACTGGCGGGTCCGAGGGCTCATGGTGCAGACGCTCATCGACGCACTGGCCCATGATTTTTCCAACCGCGAACAGACCGAAAGTGAGTTGCGGAAGTTAATTGATACGCCGGAAGACCGGGCCTCGTTGTTGCGGTTATTGGCCAGCGGTCATGAGCGGGCGGGCAACCACGAACTCGCGATAGACGCTTTGATCGAGCTGGCCGAAATGCCGCAAGAGTTCTACACTCGGTTGTCCATCAAGGACGACTCGCTCGACATTGTCTCCCCTGTCCATCGCGTTCAGCGTGAACGTTGGATCCGTACTCGAATCTCCAGCCTGTTGTCCGCTGGCGACTCAGCTCAGCGGAGACTCGACGTTCAGCTGCCGCGGCGCTTGCAGGCCGCTCGATCCGAAGGCGTTGCCTCCCTCAAACGATTCGTGGCCTTATTCGGCCCGCACGATACAGCGAACGAGGCTCGCCTTGAGTTGGCGGCGCATATCGCGGACCGGGGCCAACACTTGGCCGCCGAACTCTTGCTCACCGAAGTCATCGCCAAAGGGCGCCCGGCTCAGATCGCTCTGGCGGAAGGGCTTCTGGCCAAGGTCGTTCGAATGAGCGAACGGTTGGCCGATGCGGCCATTCAGTATCGGCGTCTCCGCGATCATTATGCTGACGCGATCGTCGCGGACGGGCTTTCGGGCAAGGAATTCTTCGCCAAGGGCTTACAAGACGCGGCCTTAAAGCCTCATTTGGCCGAGCTGTCCGCCTGGCCGCGAGGACGGACGGACACGGCGTCAGGCGACATTCCGGGACAAGTGATTCAAAGTTACCACAAGGTCTACCCGTTTCGGCTGGCTTCGATTGACGGTCCCAAGTTCAACGGGCTGCGTTTGGAGCTGGACCAAAACCGAGCGATCATTCGGGTCGCCGACAACACCGGCGGGCAGTTCCAGCAAGTCACCCTCAAAGAGCGCCCGCGATTGTTCACCAACACGGCGATCACCTTGTACGGCCGCACCTTCGGTCACCTGGCCGTCGTCTCGGTCGGCCCCAACATCTACGCGGTCGATTCCTTGAGTGCGCCCAGCGAATCGGGCGGGCCGGTGATGTGGACCCACAATCTGGCGTTCCCTCTTGGGCAGACGACGGGCGCTCGTTCCACCATCTCCGCGAGGGCTTCAGCGAATTCCTGGGGAGTGAAACGAGGTTATGCCGTCGATCAAGGTCAGAACCGAGTCGGTGTGATCGGCCCGATAACGCCTAGCGGCGTGACGTTTTTGCGCCTGAGGGAACTGGTCTGTGTGAATCCGATTAGCGGTGAAACAATCTGGTCGCGCACCGATTGCCCGGCTGGAGCCGAATTGACAGGTGACGACCGACACATCGTGTTGTTGACGCCAGACACGAACGTCGCCCACATCTTCGATGCTCGCGACGGCTCATCCTTGGGCACTCGATCCGCCCCCGGCATCGCGTATCGGCTGGCGACCCAAGGGCCGAACGTGCTTTGGTGGGATGAGGTGCCGGTTGGCGACGACAAGACCGAACGCATTCTCCGTTTGACGAACATTGTCGAGCAAGAACACCTTTACGAAAGGCGATTCGCGAGTGGATCGTTGGGCCGAGTGCTCGATGGCGAAGAGTTTATCTCAGTCGACCCGAACGGGCGCTTCGAAGCGATCTCGCTGCACAGCGGCAAGGTGCTGGTCGAGTCAAACGTTGCCGTCGACGAACGGATGCGCGAGTTGCTGATCACGCGAGACCGCAACGCCTATTATCTCGGTATAGCGTCGACCGCCTCTTCCCCCAAGGAAGTCTATATCACCAACGCGCCTCCGGCTTCGCCGCCGTTCTACGGGCGACTCTACGCTATCTCCGCCAAGAACGGCGACTTGCTCTGGAAAAACCCAGCCGATTTGGCCTTCTTCTGTATGCCGGAGGAGCAGCCGAGCGACTCGCCCGTCCTGGTTTTCCTTCGACACATTCGTGACCGCTCGAGAAATTCAGGGGTCAACCAAACCTCCCTGCTTGTGCTGGATCGCCTGGACGGCCGCATTGTGTTATTTGAGCCGGCGGCGACGCCTCAGATTGGCCGCTACCGAGTCGAAGTCGCCCCCGATCGGCGGTCTGTCGACATTACGATCCACAAACGCAAATTTACGCTAACATTAACGGACGAACCGGCGCCGCCAGCTCCGGTTGCCCACGTGCATTCGCCGCCAGCCCGTGAAACGACGGGCCCCGCCAGTGGAGTACCGACCAATCCATTCGGTCGCCCCGACCCATTCCGATAGGAGCTTCCCAACGAGGTAAGAACGACTCGCAGATGAATCAAGAGAAGACGTGGATGAGTCGACTTTCGG
>CAZWOU010000173.1:0-14960 GCA_964635375.1 uncultured Pirellulaceae bacterium
CTTGGCGCAAATCTCATGCCAAAACGCAGGGAGTCAAATGGGAAATGCGGGTTGAGGAGTTTAAGGGAACTGGCAACATGGAGGTTAACCTCTCCCGCCAGCTCGTCGAGCGTGAAGTCTGGCCAGCGATCGACATCGGCGCGTCAGGCACACGACGCGTTGATCTACTCCTCGACGCCGACGAGTTGCGACGAGTCAGACTGCTGCGTAAGGCGCTGAGCCGAACGGATCCTGCGGACGCGATGGAGCTGCTCGTCACTCGACTAAGCAGGACAGCGTCGAATGCTGAGTTCCTACTCTCGATCTCCGTCGATTCAGTTTAACGTCGCCCAGCTTCACGAATCTACTTGTTACGAATCTGCTCGTTACGAATCTGCTCCATATGCGCCTAAGCGCATTTCTTTGAGCCACACGCTCACTCGATGAACCGAATCTCGGCGAAGTCCGCCAGGTTGTCGCTTGTGGCGGAGCCGGTAGTATTCATGCGTTGATATTCTCGGACGCTGTTCTCCTGTTGCGGCTTCTTGGACTTGAGACCTTTGTCGGCCACGCGGTGGCGCGTGAAGTTGCCGGTCCATATGGTGTTGGTTCCGGACCCAGGTTTCTTGGCCTCGGGAAAAGCCGAGAAGGGCACGTAGACTTCTAGACTCCAATAGTCCTTTCCGCGGTGAGCAGCCGCCTTGAACCCTTTGCACTCCCAAGTTGTATCCTTCAGCTTGGAATCCCAGAGGTTCGTTTCCGGGTTGACGATAAACTGATAGAACTCGCCCTCGTTGGCGCCCGTCACATCCAGAAAGATCTCGACATTGTCGTCCCACCACATCTGACCATTGTCGTGACCTCCGTTGCTGGTCTCCAATAGTTGCGGAGTCGGCTCGCGCATATGAAATCCGAAGACAACGCCTTCAAACGTCCAAACCGCCTTGACTGTGGTAGTGTATCGAGCCGGCTTGCCTCGATCCTTGCCTGTGGCCTGGACGAACGAATTGGCGGTTGCTCTGCCCCACTGGGTGTCATCTAGTTTGCCGTCCAGCGAAGGAAGCTCGCCCACTTTCTGAGCGGCCAACGGTCGAAACCCTTTTCCAGACATCGTTTCCGATTCCTTGAAGAACGCCTCGAGCGATGTCGCGCAATATTCGACGCGCGACAGAGCCAGCGAATCGCTTTTGGCTTGAGCGCGTGCTCGAGCCAACAACTGCTTCATCTTTTCGACTCGCGCTTGCGGAAAGCTCGCTTCATAGATTCCCTTGGGCGAGAACCGCCCGCCGGGCCAGCGACTCGACTCCCAGCCGTTCATTTCCAGCGCCAACAATTCGCGCATTGGCCCAGACGCAGGACCAAACATGCGAGTTGCAAACTCGTCGATCGCCGCATCGACGTCGAACTCAGGATTCCAAAGCACCTTGAGCCAGCAATACAGACTGATGTTCTGTCGCGGCCAGTGGTTGTGAGTCCCGTTGATGAACGAACCGATCGTTTTGTCGCGATTGGCTAGGTAGAACTGCTTCAACACGTGTGGGTATTGGTAGTTGGCCTTGGTCTTATGGGCTGGCCAAGCGCTGTAATGCCAATTCTGAATTGGTCGACCCGTGATAGCGATCCACTGGTCAATGTTGGCTTGTTCCGCGTCGCGTATCGCCGGCTCTTTGTATGACGCCATGCCCGGCATTCCGGCAAGTTGCACTTCGACGTTGCCAGGAAAGCGGAACCCCTTGGGGGCGGTCGTGTAATTCAGGTAAGGCAGATAGATGATCGTGAAGCCTTCATTCGGCCAGCGACTTTGTACTTTACGAGCGAGCTTATCGACGAACGCAGCCATGACTTTCGACGCACCGCCGTACTGTCCAGCCTCGTCGTCCCAGAGCTTTCGGCAGTGATCGCAGTAGCAAGCCAGTTCGACGTCGTGTGGTGAAACAGTGATCGCTTTCCCCGAGACCGGCGCGTAGAGCGGGCGCCCACCCTCGACGAAATTCTCCACGCCCTCGAGATAGGTCTCCACGGTCTTGGGATTGCCGTAGCACAAGACCTCGTGCTGCCGAGACCCGTCCTTGCGTTTCTGAAACACTTCCACTCGATTCTTCTTCAGCTCGTCATATCCGGCCCAATTCGGCTGATGGACCTTGAGCCGATTGGACCACGAATTCCCGGACCTCAAGAACCCTTGGACCCCGGTCAACTTAATTCCCTTTCCGTGCCACGGTTGCGACATCGGCGGCCACATGACTCGCATGCGAAATGCCGGAGCGTCCTCCAAGGAAACGGCTGGCACAGCGAGTTCGTTCGCCTCGGGTATCGACTGCCCGATTTGCGGGCCGTTTTCCACAGCGGGCGGAAAGTACCAGCGCACGCCGACGAAACGTTCCAAGAACTCATAAACGCCCCAAAGCCCTCCGTCAGCGCCTCGACCGGAATTTCGGCCGACAATAAAGACGGCGTCGGCGGACGTCTTGATCGCGAAACCCTCGGGCGGCATGGTCGACGAGTCCAAGCCTGCCTTCGCCGCCTCTGGGCAGTCGCCCAGGACGATGGCCGGCGTCGTCATCTTGTTCTGCACGATTGGCAACTCGGCTCCTGTCGCACGCTTGATGAAGCCTTGCAACTGAGCTGCCCCGGCGGCCTTATTCATCACAACGATCGAAGCTCGCGGTTCGCCATTCTTGACCAAGACGATCGGCTTGTGTTTTGGAGCAGCCTTGAGCGGAATCGGATTTAAGTCGGCCGCCTCCCAGGGCGGCGCCGCCACCGCCGATGAAGCCGACATCGGGAGTAGAACGACGATGATTACGCTGAGCCGCGTGAATGGGCGAGCCAATTTCCGTCCGAACATCCTCGGTTCTCCGATCTGCGAAGGCGAGTCGCCATCACTTGTTTGTGTCGATGCGAAACCGCAACAGGCCATTTCAACATTGGATTCGGCCCATGACAGACCTATTCGAACGGCGTGACCTTGAGTTCACGTTCCAGGTAGCTTGTCGGTCCGTCCGCGTTCACTTTAAGCGTGCCGAGATTCACCGTTACGACGACCTGAGCCACCCGGTTCTTGGCCTGAGGCAAGTACTCGACGACTGCAGAGGGGGAGTTGGGACTGCGATACCGATCGACGATGACGAGCTTGCGGTCAAGACGCGTCACCCGCAACTCGGCCGCTCGTGAAAGCTCGACTTTGGTCTTGTCCGCATCAACAGCCGCCTTGACCCACCGTTTCTGCTCGTCAAGATACTCGATGACGATGTCGGTCGGTCGGTCGCCACAGTGAAAAATCGTCTGTACGCTTGGCTGGTTTGTGTCTTGCCGCACTTTGGCGGCCAACTGGATCGAACCGGTAGCGAGAATCGTGCCGTCCTTGGCAACTTCGACGGAACGAAAAGCCATTTGTTTTGTGCTTGACCCCCAATGGGCCACGCCCAATTCAGCCTGCATCTCAACGCGGTTGCCTGCACGAGCGGTCAGTTCGTACAGCCGCGGTCCAGGATTGGGCAGGTCGCGCGACTGGTCAATCGCAATGACGTCACCCAGCATCACGCTGCGGATTTGGCCGCCTTGCAGAGGGGCGACTTTTACGGTGATTGGACCGGATCGCAGCGTCGGCAACGGGCCGCCTTGCATCGCCAGAAAACTCATGCGGTAGGCTCGCCCATCACCCCATTCCCGAGGGCTCGCACGGCGACAGTACTTGATCAAGTCGCGGGCGCGAGGCAAGGTGTCGACTCGCAGGTCCTTGCGAACCAGGTTCTCTCCCTGCTCGATGAACTCGCCCGAATTCCACAGGTGAAACGCTTCGAGACTAGCTTGAGCTTCCTTAAGCCGGCGAAAGTACGGATCGGAATCGTCGCCGTTCGTCTTCGACAAAGCGCGGTCAAATAGCGTTTCGGCTTGCTGAATGATCTCGGGCCGCATCCACTTGCCGAAGTCCTTCTCAAACTCATCCGCCGAGATGGTCGTCGCGCCGCGCACCGATCCTTCGAGTAAGTTCACGTACGCGATCATCTCGTCGCTAGCGGGCCCGTAATAACCTTGGCAGAATTCCTCGATCAGATCGTCGACGTTTCGCGAAGGGTCCCACAACAGCTTGCCCCAGACGTAGTTCTTCAGCACAACCAAGTCGCCGCCTTGGGAAACATAGTTGCCTTGAATACGGACCCCAGCCACGCCAATTCGGTGATAGTGCTTGAGATTGGCCGCGATTGAACGCAGGCACGGAAAGGGCTTAATGAAATTATTGAAGTTCACGCCGTACTCCCAAATGTAGACGCGGCCAGGAGCCAGTTCGCACCAGCGGTCAACATTCCTGCGAAAGCTCTGGTTCTTCTCCGACTCTTCGATACTCAGCACCGTGTCATGCCGCAGACGAGGAATCTCGATAACGACATTGGCGCGAGGTCGAGTCAGACTGGGCGGAGCTTCGAGACTCATGTAGGCGTGAGTGGCGACGACGACGCCGGGATGCTCCTTCTCAAGCAACTCTGCGGCTCGATTGACCATTCGCAAGAGGGTCGCCGAGTATCCAGCTTTCTTCCGACCGTCTGGGTCGACCCACCTCTCCTGCTCATAGACCTGCTTTGATTCCGGCGACAGATCCATCCCGCCGTACCAGTCCCCCATACCAGCGAAATAGAAGAAGTCTTCGATGTTCCCCTTGCGGCGATTGACTTCCTTTCCCAACGCATCGGCCACGATCTCCGGCATGCCCGAGGCCGTGTAGTTCATGTGAACGTTGTTGAACTTGCGCTCGCCGTCCTTGTTCATCGGAAGAAAATCGGGGTGCTCCGCCGCGTGCGGCTTCAACATTGGGCATAGGTTGTGCACGGACGTGTATTTTGTTCCGCTGGCGCCTCGCCGCTTGAAGACAAACGAATTCGCGGCCGACTGGCCCTCCCTGTTGAATAGATCGTGAACTCGAAAGGCTGGTTCAATATGAGTGTTCTGGGCCGCCACAGCGATTGTCCGGCTGCTCGGCACATGCTCTTCGTTGAACGACCACCATCGGCATCCGAGCTGTTCTTCCAGCAGACAGAACACGGCGTACAGAGTGGCTCGCGGCGAACCGCCGCGTAGATACAGTCGCTGGCCTTCCGTTCGAATGATGAACCCTTCACGTGAGAGCCCTTTTGGCAGACTCGTTTCAAACTCGCCGATGAGCAGGGCGCGAGCGGGCGGCGGATCTGACGCAACTCGGGCGGCAAACTCAACTCCGCTGATCTCAGATAGATATTTGGCGAGTTGCCCTGCCGCCTTTTTCTCCTGAGCGTGACCGCCTGGGCGATAGATGATCGGCGCGGGCTCGACGCCATCGCCGACCAGTAGCAGCTTCGGCTCGCCGGAACGCGGCGAGATTCCGGCGTGTCGTTGTCCGAATGCCGTACGCGCAGCCGGCTGGCCGCACATCGCGATAGAGATAATGACGACCAGCGGAAGAAAGCGACTCGTCTCGCGATCACGGATGATCGCTGCAAGATCAAGACCAGCTTGGAGGTCGTTCTGCTCGCCAACGCGACTGGAATCAAAATTCGCCATGTCCGTTGATCCTTTCGAGAACCGTGCAGAGTCGCCGTTCTGAGTCGCCGTTCTGGTCCGCCCGTCAATCTACGGATTATTGGTCAACAGGCCGACAGTTGCAAATCCGCCCCCGCTCAACGGGACGTGTGACCAGAGATAGAATGGGGTGTGCAGGGTGAGAAACCCGAGCTCGCGGTCGCAGCGGCGATCAGTCTTCGAGGGGAATGCTCAAGCAGGTCAGGGAATACGAAGTCAATGGCCCGGCAGCGGTCCTGTCCTTCCGCCTGGCCCATTCCCCCGGCGGTTTGACTTTCGGAATGGGGCTCGCCGATCTAGAAAACTTACTAGATTGGGAACAGGCCCGCCGAGGGTTCATTCGCGCGCGGTCAGTCGATAATTCAGCGTGCGGATTCCATTCGCTTCGCGGGCCTGAATGAAGATCGTTTCGCCGATCAGATCGGCTCCTTGGTCGGCGACAAGCGTGCTGGTCGTCCGACCGCGCCCACTGCTGGACAGACGAAGTCGCTTTCTCCTCCGATCCCTCATGAACACCAGACAGTTGAACTTCACGCGTTGGTCGGTGTTGTTATCCAAGTGGACATGAATGACCAGATTGCCCGTCTTGTAGTCGAGTTCCGTATCGACTTCGATCTGCAGATCTCCCAACCCAACCTCCAGCGAGCGGTAGACGCTGAACTGATAGACGCGATCGCCGGTGACTCGAAAGTCAACGCGAATCGGCTGACTTCCACTTGGTGCGTACGAGCCGAGCTTGATGTAGATCGGCCGGTTCCGCATTTCGCCATCGCCCAGGTCGAACCGCGAGGTCTTTGGCGTTGTCTCCCAGAGTTTGGAATTCAGCATGGGCGTGTGAATCTCGATGTCGGTCGCCACGCCTCGCGAGAACGGATTCTTCACGCTGTAGAGAATTCGCTGCTCCTGTCCAGAGGAGCTCATCAGCCGTTGCTTATTGAACTGAAACGCCAATCGCCAGCGGGCGATCGGCAGGCTGACTCCGATCAAGAAGGTTGGCGAGACACCGACGTCTATGATCTGTCGTTTCACGCCGTCATCAGACACTTCTTGTGCGAGTGGTTGCGTTCGCCCCCAGACATCATAGGCAGTAACGTCTTCGCCCAGGTAGAGGGATTCCTTGGTGTTGGTGTCATTCCAGACGACCATCACGGCCTCGCCATTCTGCGCGAAAATGAAGTTGTTACTGCCATTGGGCATTTGGATCGCGCCGACGTATTCACTTCCAGCGGTCAAATGCGTGGTGGTGCGCCACGGCAGGAACATAGTGCTCGGGGATCCGTCCGACCGCATGAGGCCAAACTTGTGATGAAACGGATCGACCGCGAAAACCGCGCTGGCGCCGCTGATTTTGGCTCCCAACATTCGCAGCACCAGGTCGCGGGCGCGCACGTCCACATCATATTGATCGGGATCGAGAGCGCGGATCATGGCCCACCGCCGTTCCTTTAGCTCGGGCGAACTGCTGGCCGCCAAGGCCTCCTGCAATTCGCGGTGGGTGAAAGGCGTCTCAGACGAAAGCGCTACAAAACTCCATGGCGCCTGGGCCTCATCGGGCAGAGTATGTATCCACGGCCAGCTGAAACCGAGTCGCACTTCTTGGCCAAACCGTTCCAGATATTGTTTGATCAATCCAATACGTTCCGGCAGATCTTCAAAGCCGACAAAGCTCGTGTCGTCATCGGCGCCCAATTGCCACCAACGCAACTTCAGCGAGAGTCGCGTCATGACGGGGTTGACGAGCGGTTTCCAAACGTCCGCTTCGTCAAACACGAGCGCCACCGGCGGCCTCTCAATCGCGATCGCGCTCGACCCGATAGCCACTGGCGGCCGATCAAGCACGCCAACGAGACTCACCCCCGACAAGCTCATCCGTTCGGCAAACCAAGCAATCTCATCGGGCAGTGATCCGCCTCGCTCGTCGAACCAAATCGGCAGCTTGACCCAGTGAATTCCGGCAAGTTGTATCAGTTGGGCCAGTTCACGAAGCGACATCGGACCTTCGTTGCGGGTGATGGACCAACCGAAGCGACCAGACGAACGTTTGGCAAAATGGCGGCCGAGGACCACCGATATGTTTCGCTCCAATACAAGCCGTTCGCCATCGCGGATAGAGGCGCGGACCTCGTAGAACCCAAGGTCTTCGTTGGGAATATTGGGGCGCCAAGTTTGGCTGGCTTCATAGCCGCGACGTGCATCAACCGGCAGTCTTCCGGAATCGGGGCTCCGCCGGGCCTCGGAGGCCTCGTCTTTCTTGCTGTCATTCTCCTGCCGCAACTCGCCTAGTTTGAGCGGAAACGACTCCTGCTTGACTATCTTGCCGTAAACGTCGATCAGTTCGAATTTGATCGAGGGTTGCGACTTTTGGATTCCTGATAGGCGGCAAGTGACTTCGACTTCGGAACCATCCTCGTAGAAATGAAACGGCTTGCTGGCTGCCAGTTGCATGCGGGGAAGGCGGTTGAGTCGAATGTCGTCAAACCATGCTCGGCCCCAGATGTCCATGCCCTCGTTGGGTTGCACGTGAATGCCAATTTTTGCGTAGCGGGCTTTGCTGTCTTTGGGCGTCAAAGGGCCGATCACGACGTCCGCCCAGCCTTCCGTCGTCGTGAACCGATCCGAAAAATGCGACTCGAGACGCTTGCCATCGTTGTCGAAGAAGGTGATCGAGTAATACGCCGAATCGTGCTTCAATCCATCCAACTTCAACCGTGCGTGTAGCCGATAACTGAAAAGCGGACTCACATCAGCCTCGGGTGAGTAGGCTTCTGCGGCTCCCCCGTTCAGCTCAATCGTAAGACATGAATTATCAGCGTCGTCCGGATCGGGCTTGATGGCCAGGCCCACGTACTTGGGATAGCCTCGACCAGTGCGGCGAGTCCAGCGATCTGGCCAGCCGTCGTAATTGACGTCGGCCTCCAGATCGGGTTCTGTCTCATGATGCTGAAAGTCGCATTGGTAGACCTTGATGGATTCAGTGAAACCCGAGTCCATGGGCGCACCGAGCACGCTGACTAGAATAGCAGACGTGATAAACTGAACCATCGTATTCACCCAATGACTACAGGAGGCCGATCGGTGCCAGAATTAAGGATTGGAATCCAATTGGCAAGCTTGCAGCTACCGTTCAAGAAAGCTTTGCATACTGCGGCGAGGTTGGGAGCCGATGTCGTGGAAATTGACGCCCGGACCTCCCTTCAACCAAGCGAATTGACCGGTACAGCCATTCGGCAGGTGCGGAAGATGCTGGATGATCTGAATTTGCGGGTTTGCGCAATCGGCTTTCGCACTCGGCGAGGCTACAGCACGCTCGACGATCTCGACCGGCGAGTGGACGCGACGAAGCAGGCAATGGACATGGCCTACTCCCTCGGCGCCGCCGTCGTCATCAACCAAGTCGGACGGGTTCCTGAGCAAGCCGAGGGCCAAGAATGGGACACTCTTTGCCAGGTACTCACCGACCTTGGCCGACACGGACAACGGGCGGGCGCTCTGTTGGCTGCGGAAACCGGCAGCGAGGACGGCGCCGTGTTGAAACGCTTGATTGAGGCGATTCCGCCGGGGTCCGTTGGCGTCAATCTCGATCCGGGCAATCTGATCATCAACGGGTTCTCAGCCAAAGAGGCTGCGATCGCCCTGGGGGAACACGTCATGCATGTGCACGCCAAGGATGCCGTGCGAGACCTGGCCCAAGGGCGGGGGATAGAGACGGCGCTGGGACGCGGCTCCGTCGACTTTGCCGAGATCATCGGCGTGCTTGAGCACCACAGTTACAGCGGCGCGTTTACGATCGAACGGGAACACTCGCACGATCCGCTGACCGAGATCGGCCACGCCGTCCAGTACTTGAAGAACCTATGAGCCAGGGCTAGGGAGCGTCGGGCTTCGGCAGTTTTTCAATCACGCCGAACATATGGCCGCCAGCCTTGCCGTGAGTCCACGTGCCCGCATACTTCTTGTTGTAAAACATGACGCGACTGCTGAATGTCCCAAGTCCTGGGATCGTAAAGTCGGTCAACGTAATCACAGGCGTGTCGCCGGCCCACTTAACCTCCAATTTCAGCGGCACCACGATGTCCGTCTTGCCGTACTTGAGGCGGGCATTGAACTGCCAATAATCGCCTTCGGGCAGCTTCTTGATGCTCTGTATCTCGTACTCCTCTTTGGGCGGCGGGTTGTCGCGCCCGACGACCGTGAACTGCCCGACCATCCGAGAGCCACTGAGCAATTCCTCGAAGGCCTTGTAGCGTTTGTTGGATTGGTCCGCAGCCTGCCCGGTCGCTTTCTCAGCCCCGGCTTTCTCAGCCGCCCCGTCCTGGGACCACGCTGTGGAGCAAAGGGATGTCGCCAGCATTAAGGCAATTGAGGTCGCACGGAGCATGGGTCTCTCTCCAATCAAGTTGTTCTCTGTTCACACCAATCCGCTCGTCGTCTCGGTTCTCTCCTGTTCAATTGTAACGTGAAACGGGATGGGCTCGCCAGCGAGCAAGAGGTGCAAAATATTTGAGATACTCAACGGTTCCCGAGCAGGCAAGTCAGGAGCATCGCGGCCGTTTCGACTCGCAAGATGCGGGGGCCGAGACCCACGATCGTCCAATCCGCCTCGGCGGCCGAAGCCACCTCCTGATCGGTGAATCCGCCCTCGGGCCCAATCGCGATCCAGCAAGGCGAGGCATCATGATCGGCTTGATGGGCCGCGGCGCCAGGGTGGGCCAGCCAACCACTCGCCTTCTCACTGGCCGCCGTTTCAATGACATCCGAGAGGGTTGCCGGGCCATTTATGCAAAGCAGCCGATTGCGCCCGCATTGCTTGGATGCCTCCACGACGGACCGCTGTAGGCGCTGTATCGTCGAGGGCGTGGGTTGAGCAACTCCCCGTTGGGTGGTCAACGGAACAACGCGGGCAACGCCCAATTCGACCGCTTTCTCAATCAACCACTTTTGCCGATCTCCCTTGGGCATGGCGACCGCCAGGGTAAGCGATCGAGGCAGCTCGCGATCGACTTCGATTCGTTCGACGATAGCCAATTCCACTTCGCGTCTCCCCAGCGCGAGAACTTCGGCGCGAAACTCGGCGCCGCAACCGTCGAAAACGATCACCTCGTCTCCCGGTTTGGCTCGCATGACGCGGCCCAGATGTTGAGCTTCCTGCCCAATCAGCTGAACGCTCGCTGCGCCGTCAATCGGTGAAGCAACAAAAAAGCGTTGGCTCATATCAACTGTCCCTTGGCCTTTGGGTTCCGGTCGCTGCCAGAGCGACTTGCCATCGTGTTTCTCGGTCGTTGAAGTGAAGATTGTCTCATGATTCTACCGATCAGAGTACAGATGGGCTGCGAATCCAGGCGTATTTCCGCACCCAATCCGCTTCCACTTCTGTTTGGCGTCTCGAGGAAAGAAAACCATGCTGATTGTTCAATCGCACTGGGGGCTGAGAAACATGCCTTTCCCCGATCAGCCGGACGCGCGCGCATTCTATTTCGCCGACTCGCACGACGAAGCATTTGCCCGACTGCATTACGTCGTGGAGCACGGGCGACAGGCCTGCGTCGTCGAAGGCATCGAAGGGATCGGCAAGACCCTGGTCAGCCGCATGCATTCCAGCGAAGTCGCCCGCCGCGGGTTCGCGACCGGTTGGCTGAATATTCGTGGAGCGACGGACGATTCCATTCGCGAGCAAATGGCAAATGAACTTGGCTTGCCTTGGTCCGAAGAACCTACCTGGAGGCGACTTGGGCAGCGATGCCAAGAGTTGATTCTTGAGCGAGGGCGGCTCGTGCTGACTTTCGACGACGCGGACAGCGCAGCGCCTGACGTGCTGGAGCAACTCAGAGCACTATTCGATCGACAATCGCCAGGCGACGGGCTGACGGCTATCCTCACGACCAGGACCGCAAGATGCGGACGGCTTCGAGGCCGATTCTCGGAACTCAGTGATCTGCGCGTTGAGCTGGGACCGTGGTCGCGGGACGACACCGCCAAGTTCCTTTCCACTTCGATGGTTCGCGCGGGCGGCGAATCCTCTGCCTTTGACTCGGCTGCTGTCGACCGAGTTCACGACCGCGCCCAGGGAAATCCTCGCGAGATCTGCAAGCTCGCCAGACTGACGCTCTTCGCGGGCGCCAGCGACCGCGCCACTGCGATCGACGGCCAAACCGTTGAGTCCGTTGCCGCAGAACTTGTTGCGACGTAGGCCTCCCGCACGCAGACCTTGGCGATCAGGGAAACTGCTATTGCCGGTTCAGCCCATTCTCGGTATACGACCACTGTACTGGTCCAGCGATTTTTGCGCATCGCCGCTTCGTCCGCAACAACCTGTCAATTCACGAGTTATGGTAGATCTCGAAGTTTCCCATTTCGAGACCCTACGATGGCCAAAACACCCAAGATCCCCTTGCCCAAGAACTGGCCCGAGCACGTCAAGTCGGCCATGTTGCACATTATCTCACTGGCGCAATAGCAGCCGATAGCGAGGCAAGCCAGCGCGCTGACGTCGCGATTCAACACATTCTTCCCATCAAATCGCCAAAGAACTGTTCGATTCTATCGCGTTGGGGCCTGCAAGGCGTGCGTTCCAGCGCAAACGATGGTCAGGTTGGCGAAAACCGTGTGGCGCAAAAGTCGGTGGGCCAGTACACCGCGATCGGGGATTCCGAGAACGGTCGCCCCCTTCTGTGCAAGAGTCGCGCCAATCCGTCATTCAACGGCGCAAGACCGCTGTAAGCAACGAATTCACAACGCCTTGCGACGATGGCTCGAGATGCCGAAGCAGATCAGGCGGAACGACCCCCGCAAGATTTGCAGCCTCCGCCGCAAATGGTGCAGGGTCCGTCTGAAACGACGCTCAGGCTTGAGGCGAAGATACCAATCGGTCTCGGTGAAACTGATGGTCGGCGCCGAACAGCCGCAAGAAGCTGAGCAGGACCACGCCAACGGTGCCGAGCGCAGTGGCGGAAGCAATCAGGAACATGATCACGATTTGGTACTTCACCGCCTGGCCGGGCGCCATGCCGGTGACGAGTTGACCGGTCATCATCCCAGGCAGACTCACGATGCCGACGACCATCATCGAATTGATGATGGGGATCATGCCAGTACGGACAGCCTGTTGAACCGGCCCGCGGGCGGCCTCCCAACGCGTGGCGCCGAGAGCAAGCAAAGCTTCAATTTTGTCTCGTCGCGACACAAGAGATTCTGTGAACGTGTTCAGGCCGATCGAAATGCCGTTGAGCGTGTTTCCCAATACCATACCAAGCAACGGAATGACGTATTGTGGCTGGCGCCATGTGTCAGTTCCTTGAATCACCACCACGAGCGCGAACATGGTCACGAACCAGGAACTGGCCCACACGGAGAGAATCGTGTTCAGCCAAATGCCTGGGTAGCGCCGTTCGCTGCGGCCAACGGCAGTGACTCCGGCGATCGATGTCATCACGATCGCCAATCCCGCCACAACATACCAGCGATCTAACCCAAACACCCATTCCAATAACAAGCCAACCAGCAACAACTGCACGACAGTTCTCAGACTGGCAATAACGAGTAGCTTCTCCATCCGCAAGTGCAACGCAACCGAGATCGCTCCGTTGATCGCGATCAACAGCGCAGCCAAAGCAACGTGTCCGTAAGCCAATTCTACATAGCCGTTCATCGCTATTTTTCTCCACACAAGCGGCCGTCGCGTATATATCGCAGCGAGTCGGCAACGCGATCCGCCTGTCGCCCATCGTGGGTGACCCAGATGCAAGCTCGTTCGTCCGACCGCTGTTCGAGCCACAACGAAACCAGTCTCTCAACGAGTTCGGTCGCTTCGTCATCTAGAGCCGAAGTCGGTTCATCTAGAAGCAAGACGATTGGATCCAGCTGTATCGCTCGCAACAGCGAGGTGAGTTGCGCCTCGCCGCCAGACAAGGAGGTCTGCTGTTTCGAGAGGAAATCAGACTTTCGGCCGAGCAGTTCCAACAGCTCGATGATTCTGGGTTGATCGAACTGCTTATCGCTGTGAATCTTCAACGTGAATGGCTGGCTCAGGATCCGCTCAACAGTTCCCTCGGGCAGCGCCGGTTGTTGGTGCAAGTACATCACTTGACTTCGAAAGCGTGGTATTTCGGCGCCCACAACTCTTTGACCTCGCCAGCGAACTTCTCCGGCATCGAGTGGATCGAGTAGAGCGAGCGAGCGCAACAACAAGGTCTTGCCGCTTCCTGACGGACCGACGAGCGCCAGTTGCTCGCCGGCGCTGAGGGTGAGGGAAATGTCGCTGAACAGCCAACGCCCGTTCGCCTCGCGGCCCAGGTCGGCCGCCTCGAGTTTCGTGTGTTCACCCATCGCTTACCTACCCGCGGGCGAAAAACAGCCAATCCGTCCGGCATTCGTCAATCAGGCGATTCTCATAGGCGACCGGCACAACGCGCACCTCGTCGAAAACCTCGCCGAGGGCGTCCGCAAACGGCGAACTCTCCGCATAGGACCAGACCGCCAACACTCCGCCCGGCGCCAAATGCAGGCGGGCGGCCCGCAACCCTTCCGCAGTGTAGAACGGCAGGCTGTCCTCGCCCAAGCGTTCGTCTGGAGAATGGTCAACATCGACCAGGATTAGATCGAACAATCCGCTGGGCGCTGCAGCCAGTTTGGCGTAGACATCGTCTTCGGTCAATTTCAGCCGTGGCTCCGCCGACAATTCAGCGGAAAGTGGAACCAGCCCGCGCTTGAGCCAATCGATCACTTGTGGCAGCAGTTCAATCACCTCGACACTGGCGACTCGATCGGACGACAGCGCCGCTCGAGCCGTGTAGCCGAGCCCGAGTCCGCCGACCAACACCTTCAGCGCATGTCCCGAATGCATCTCAAGCGCCGTTTCTGCAAGAGCGCGTTCGGAATCAGTGTAGAGACTGCTCATTAGGAACTCGTGATTCAGCGTCACTTCGGTCACCATAGTGCCAGGTTGGGAAAGCAGTTCGCGCCGCCGCAAGCAGAGCATCCCCAACGGGCTTGGTTCGTACGCCAGGATCTCGAGGTTTATGTTGGACATCGGCCGCCAACCTATCGGGACGAGGCCTGTCCTGTCGAGAGGCTATTGGGCGGCGATGCCCAAAATGCAAGAAAACGCGACAGATCCGCGCCTACTTAGGCGGGCAGCCGCTTCAGGTCGAAGATTTCTACGTCCACGCCGGGCGAGTAATGTGCGAATTCGGGAGGGCCATCGCAACCCGCGATGCCGGCAGCTTGAAGCAACTCGTCTTGGATCTCCAACACATGAGCCCGCTGGGCCGGGTAGGGAATATGTGCGACGTGACCCGAATGGAGGGCGCCATGACGTTTGACAAACATCAGGTAACGCTCAAGGAAGAAGAACTCCAGCGAGTTTGGTCGCGATGGCTCAAGCGCTGCGCCGATTCGATACTTCACTCGGTGTGAGGCGCCGTCACTACGCC
>CAZWOU010000174.1:0-14730 GCA_964635375.1 uncultured Pirellulaceae bacterium
TATCATTACTTGCTTGGCGGCAGCCGCCAATTTCCCGCCGACGCCGGCGCGATTCGCTATCTCTATCTGGCCATCTTGGCGTCGCACGTTGTTTTGGCCGCCAGCGTCCCTTTTCTCGCTTTGACCGTGATTTACCTCGGACTTCGCGATCAACGCCCCCAGCACCGGCGGTGGGCCAAGCGGACATTTCCCATCTGGCTCTACGTTAGCGCCACGGGCGTTGTTGTCTACGCCATGCTCTACCATCTGTATACTCCCATTGGTCCTTGAGCCTTTGGAAGGGCTGGGCGGACCTTTCGCCCCGGTCTCTCCAAAACGTCTTTCCGAACCGCCCAAGGCAGCGTAGAATTAGCCCCAGCGGAGCGAGGTCCCTAGGATAGCTCCGCCCAAACGCGTAGGGCCACACAGACACGAGCTGACAATGTCGATTGTGAACATGAGATTGCGATTTGCGCGGCCCCTGTTCCGATATGCACTGATTCAATTTGTAGTGGGCAGCGCGCTGCTCCTTTGTTTTGCTGGCGCCGCGATGGCGTGCCCGACCTGTAAGGACAGCCTGGGAAACGACCCGGCGACCGCGGGCATGGTCAACGGCTATTTTTGGAGCATCCTGTTCATGATGTCCATGCCGTTCATCGTTTTCTTTGGCGTGGGCGGCTACTTCTACTGGGAGATTTGCCGAGCGAGGCGAGAACGAGCCGCCGCGCTTTTTCTGGAGTCGAGCTAGACCGGCTCGCCTCAGCCCCCTCTAACGCAACTCCCTGAACGCAACTCCCTGAACGCAAGAATGATAGCGGGTCCATGAAGTCGATTGGCAAGCTGATGCAGATTGCGGGCCTCACGGTGTTGCCGCTCGCCTGCTACCTGGAACTGACGGGCAACTTGCCTCGTCGTTTGTCGATTGCCGGAATGGTGGTGGTCGTCGTCTTTGGCGTGTGCCTTTTTGCATTGGGGCGTTACCTCGAAGGCATGGCGGCAAGGTGGCTTTAGCCCGCCGAGACCGGCGCGATTCGGAATGTCGATTTCCGCACGGCCTTCGGGCGGATCGGAGCCAAGTGAAACGCAAACGCTATGACCATCGATTCGGCATCGCCACTGTTGCGCTGCTCGCGCTCGTTTTTCATTCAGCCGGAGTGCGGGCTCAGCGTCCGTCCCAGCCCGTTGAGCTGGAATTGGCCTCCAACGCAACGCGAATCCACTTGGAACGATTCTCGCGTTTCATCGCGGCGGAGCAGTGGGGCGAGGCGGTCGACACGCTGTCATCGCTCTTGGAGTCTCCCTCGGGTGAGTTAGTTCTCTTGGATGGGCAAGCCAACGACTTCGCCCAGTACGTGCCGATTCGAGAGTTTTGCCACCGCCAACTCGTTCGTTTGGCTCGGGACGCCCCTGCGGCATTGGCGGCTTACCGCTTACGAGTAGATCCTCTTGCCAAGCGTTGGTTGGAGGAGGGCATAGCCGCGCGGGATGAACAATCGCTCAGTCGCGTTGTTCAACAGCTCTACGCAAGCCGCTACACAGATCAAGCTCTTCAGGAGTTAGGCGACTTGGCGATGGAGCGAGGGCGGTTTCAGCAAGCTCGCACGCATTGGCGCCAGATCACGCCTTTCGCCTTAACCCCCGCGTCGGCAACAGACATACCGGGCGCTCGACCCGACCGCTCGCTTTGGCTAGGCGTCAAGGATATTCCCGCTGAGGTAGAGGATGCTCGGCTAAAGGCCTGGCTAACAGCACCTCGCGATACGACGCGTCGTTTGGTCTATCCAGATTCAGAACTGCGTCCCGCCGACATTCTGGCTCGCCTGGTGTTGGCGTCGATTATGGAGAGCTCATTTGATCGGGCGGAGTTGGAACTTCGAGTCTTGCGGTTACTCTACCCAAAAGCGCCGGGCCGGTTGGCCGGAAGAAGCGGCGAATGGGCCGAGTTGCTCAGCGGGTTGCTCGAATCGGGGCGTGGTTGGCGTAATGCTGCGGGCGACGACCAATGGGCTCAATTTGCCGGCGCTCTGAGTCGAACCTCGACGGCAAGTCAGCAGGCCGACCCCGGCATGCAAGCTCTCTGGAGCGCCCAGCTCGATGTCGAGACGGCCGAAGAGGAGGCGTTCGCAGCGGGCCGACAACGCGCGGGCGAGTCGGTCAACCGGTTGTACAGCGTTCACCCCCTTGTGCTGGGCGATCGGGTGTACGTGCCCCAAAAGAACTCGGTGCACAGTTATCACCTGCCAACGGGCGGGCCTGGGTTTTCGACGAGCGTCGATAACCGTGGCGACGATGCGATTTATCGGCATCATACGAACTCGCAAACTCTGACCGGACTGATGACGTTTGGCGTGCCTCGTCACACGCTCTCAAGCCACAAGAATTTCTTATTCGCGCGAGTTGGTTCGCCTTACACGTGTTGGCCGCAGGGCCGTGAGGAGCCTTTGAAGCAGGAGCAATGGGGCGCCATAGTGGGCTTGGATCTTGCTTCGCAAGGGAAGCTTATGCCCGGATTCCCTTTGCGTCCGGACGATGCGAATTGGGCGTTTGACGGCGTGCCGGTTTGCGACGGGGCCAGACTGTTTGTCGCCATGCGTCATCGCGATCCCGCCCGAGTTGAGCTGTATGTCGCTTGTTTCGAGACGGCGACAGGTCGGCGCAAGTGGCGAACTCGCTTGGCGGCGCGCGACCCATATGGGGATGGCTTTGCCGGTGAGATTAGCCATACTCTGTTGACGCTCGACAATGGACGTCTGTTTGTGAACTCGAACATGGGCGCGATCGCGTCGTTGCGAATCGACGGGGGCGAGGTGGACTGGATTACGACTTATCCGCGGCAGCAGCCCAGGCCGGTCGACATCGACAAGAGCGATCGTCACTTCTTTCGCGATCTGAATCCCTGCGTGACGTGGCGAGGTCTGGTTTTTGCCGCGCCGGCGGACTGCGATCGAGTCTTCGCAGTTGAGCAATCGACAGGCCGGATGGTCTGGACGCTGCGTCCGGGGATGGCGACTGACGCGACCCACATCCTGGGCGTAGCCGACGACACGCTTCTGCTTGGAGGCGACGCGTTGTACTGGATCGACGCCGCCCGAGGTCGCATGATGTGCCAGTTTCCACGCTCGTTGCGTCGCGGCGA
Organism: uncultured Pirellulaceae bacterium; assembly: GCA_964635375.1. Lineage (GTDB taxonomy): Bacteria > Planctomycetota > Planctomycetia > Pirellulales > Pirellulaceae > CAZMNY01. Next base: position 3,116 of record CAZWOU010000174.1, read on the forward strand.
CGGCTTCGCCTTGCACGAATCCCGAGGGCAGGGCAGGGGCGTTCTGGCGGCGGGCAATATCTACTTTCCAACAGAAAAGAACATTCTGGTCTTCAAGCAACAGCCAATTGCCGTCGAAGGCGGATGGTCGCCCACGGCGCCTCGAGCTCCCATTAGCCTTGCGAATCGCGGCTTGGTTGGAGGAAACCTGATTGTTGCGGGACAATTCCTCCTGATCGCGGGACACGATCGGTTCTACGCCTTTTCCACCACACCGCCGGCAACAGGACGCAAGGAACCCGGCGGGGTACAATAAGCACCGAGGTCGCAGCTGATTCTTGCGGTGGTCAGGGCGACTTGAGATCGACAACGGTCCGCGGCTTTGGAATATGGGCTCTGGTTCAGTTCAGAGGACTAGAGTTACTGGAAACTTCGCTCGCCAATTTACTTATCTCCGCCCTTTTTGGTTGGAACGTGATGCAGTCAGAAGATGATCTCCAAGCTGTCCAAACAGTACGAGAAGCTTACGAGCAGATTTGCAACGAAGTCGGCAAAGTCATTGTCGGGCAACACGATGTTGTCGAGCAACTTTTGGTATCGCTATTTGCTCGCGGGCACTGTCTCCTGGTTGGCGTGCCAGGACTCGCCAAGACGCTAGTGATCCGAACCGTGGCGGACGCGCTTTCGCTGCAATTCAGTCGCATTCAGTTCACGCCCGATCTGATGCCTTCGGACATCACGGGGACCGAGGTCATTCACGAGGACAGGGCGAGCGGAGATCGCAATCTCCGTTTTCTTCCGGGACCGGTCTTTGCCAACGTCGTCTTGGCCGATGAAATCAATCGTACTCCGCCAAAGACCCAAGCTGCGATGTTGGAGGCGATGCAGGAGCGGCAAGTCACTGTTGGCGGCGTGCGGCACACGCTCCCCGATCCGTTCTTTGTGCTCGCCACGCAGAACCCGATTGAGCAGGAGGGCACCTATCCCCTGCCCGAAGCCCAACTCGACCGGTTCATGTTCAATGTGCATGTTTCCTACCCGTCCGAGGACGAAGAGCTGGAAATCGTCAAGCGGACAACGGCCGATTTGGAAACGAAGATTACCGCGACTTTGGACGCCGAACAGATCATCAAGGTGACGCGAGTCGTCCGCCGAACGCCCATAGCGGATCACCTTGCTCGTTTCGCCTTGCGGCTGGCCCGCGCTACTCGTCACGATCAAGCCGATGCAACGGAGCATGTCCGCAAGTTCGTCATGTGGGGCGCAGGGCCTCGAGCGAGCCAGTTCATGGTGCTCGGCGCGAAAGCGCGAGCCGTGCTGCACGGCAGGAACTGTGTGGAGGAGGAAGACATTCGCGCCGTCGCCTTGCCGGTTCTTCGGCATCGCATCAAGACGAACTTCAACGCTGACGCAGAAGGCGTAACCAGCGATAATATTGTCGAGACATTACTTAACAACGCACCGCCAGCAGTGGACGACTGTGAGCCATCCGGAAACCTCCCCGAAGTCTTTCGATCCGCGGACGCTGGCTAAGATCAGGGGGCTCAAGCTTCGAGCTCGCCACATCGTCGAAGGCTACGTCTCCGGACTGCACCGCAGCCCCTATCAAGGCTTCTCTATCGAGTTTGCCGAACACCGGGAATATGCGCAGGGGGACGATCTGCGTTATCTCGACTGGAAAGTTTACGGCCGCACTGACAAACTTTATCTAAAGCGGTTTGAAGATGAGACGAACCTGATTTGTTACCTGGTTTTGGACGCCAGCGAAAGTATGACCTACAAGAGCGATCCGGAATCGCTCTCCAAGTTCGAGTATGCCCAGTGCGTTGCTGCGTCGCTCGGCTGGCTAGTTCTACAACAGCAGGACGCGGTCGGTTTTGCCTCGTTCGATCAGAAGATCCGCGGTTTCCTCCCGCCCACTGGCAGTTCGGCGATGATGCAACAATTGCTCGAGTTGATGGAGAAGGCCGAGCCTCAAGCCAAGACGGATTCAGGTCCGATCTTTCACGAGTTGGCTCGGCGGTTCAACAAACGCGGCGTGATCATCGTGCTCTCGGATCTTTTCGACGACGTTGATTCGGTGTTGGCCGGACTCAAACATTGCCGCCACAGAAGGCATGACGTGGTCGTGATGCAGATTCTCGATCCGGCGGAACTGGACTTTCCGTTTGACCGTCCAACGCTGTTTCACGGCCTTGAGCAATACCCTGAACTACTCGCCGATCCCCGCTCGCTGAGGCGAGCGTACTTAGAGGAATTCAACCACTTTCTGCACACCGTCCAAAGCGGATGCCGCGGGTCGCAGATGGATTATCGTCAAATCACCACCGATCAGCCGCTCGATGTCGCCCTGACTAGTTTTCTCACATCGCGAATGCACCGAATTCGATAATCGCCATGTTTTCGCCGCTCCTCGCCGTCTGGCCCTTCGTCAATCCGATCATGCTCGGTTGGCTGGCGGCTGCGGCTGCGCCGATCTTGATTCACTTGCTCAGCAAGCGACGGTACCGCGAGGAGAGTTGGGCGGCGATGCAGTTCTTGCTCGCTGCGATCGAAAAAAACTCGCGACGCATCCGTTTCGAGCAGTTACTCTTACTGGCCCTGCGAACGCTTATCTTGCTGTTGCTCGCGGCGGCTTTGGCTGAGCCCATTCTCGGCCCCATGCTGTCGATGGGCGAGCGTTTTCGAGGCGGTGTGACTCACTGGGTGTTTGTCGTCGATGGTTCTTATTCGATGGATTATCGCGAGGACGGCGAGTCGCTTTTTCAGCGAGCCAAGGACTTGGCGGACAAGATTGCCCGAGATAGCCAACAGGGCGACGGCTTCACGTTGGTCATCATGGCCGACCCTCCGACCGTCGTGATTCGGGAGCCGGCGTTTGACGCTGGTGACGTGACGCGAGAACTTGAAGTGCTCTCAATTCGCCATGGCGGCGCGAGCCTGGAAGCGAGCTTGGCGGAAGTCGAGAGGGTCGTCAACAACGCGAAGGAAGAACACGCTCGGTTGACGAGAACGCAAGTCTGCATTTTCTCAGACCTTGGGCGGACGACGTGGGGCAAGGTCGAATCGGCGGCAGTCAGAAAACGCATCGCTTCGCTTGGCGAGAAAGCAACGCTCAGACTTTTTGACGTCGGCCGCGACGGCTGCGAAAACTCGGCCATCGTTCAATTACGGACGGACGAGCCGGTGATGACGCCAGGTCGGCCCATCCGCTTTTCTGCTGAACTCCAACAATTCCAAGGCGGCGAGGTTCGCCGGCGCGTTCAGTTTGTCGTTGACGGTCGGCGGGTCGAGGATCAGTCGGTGATGGTTGCACAGGACAAACCCGCCTCCGTGTCGTTTTCGCATCGCTTCACGCAGGTCGGAGCACACACCGTTGAGATCCGCACCGAGGGCGACTCCCTGCCGCTCGATGACAGCCGTTGGTTGAGTTTTCAAGTGCGAGATTCCATTCGCGTGTTGTGCGTCGAAGGCAAGCCGCAAGCTGGGAAATTCGTCGCCTTGGCCCTAGCTCCAGGGCAGGACGGCCCCAGTCCGATCCGGGCGGAATTGGCCTCGGAGCCAGCCTTGTTGGAGCGGGAATTGGCGAATTACGACTGCCTGTTTCTATGCAATATAGGCCGCATTGGTCGAGAGGAAGCCAGCGTGCTGCGCGACTATCTGGCCCAAGGAGGGTCGCTGGTCTGCTTCCTCGGCGATCAAGTTCAAGCCGACTCCTACAACCGCTGGCTCAATGCAAAGGATGGCCGCCCGCCGCTGCTGCCTGCGTTGATCGGCGATGCCAGGCAAGACGCCGCACAATATGGATTCAACCCGGTCGACTATCGCCATCCGCTCGTGGCCCCGTTCCGCGGGCAGGAGCAGGCTGGCCTGCTGACCACGCCAGTCTGGAAATATTTCGAGCTGACGGAAAACCCGAGCAGCGACGCGAAAATCGCGCTGGCCTTCGACAACGGCGCTGCGGCTATTGTTGAAGCGCCGGTACTTCGCGGGCGTGTGATTCTCTGCGCAACCGCGGGCTCGACTGCATCGAAGATTGCCCCCGGTGATCCGACGCCCTGGTCGGCCTGGGCGATATGGCCTAGCTTTCCGCCCATCGTTCAGGAGATGTTGCGATTGGTCGTCGCAGATCGTATGCAGGATCATAATCTGAGCGTCGGCGATCCGATTCAGGGAATCGCCGCGGGCACGGACTTGGGCGACTCGGTCTCGCTGAGCGGCCCAGCTCGTCACCCGGGCGACGAGTGGAACGAACGGATCCCCTTGACGCTTGAGGGCGGCCACAGTCGTTGGACTTTCGCCACGGCGTTCTGGTCCGGTCTTTATCGAGCCGAGTATGGAACGCCAGATAATGCCGAACTCTTTGCCGTCAATGTGCGGGCTGCAGAGGGCGACTTGTCCCGCATTGATTCGGCACTCTTGCCGTCGCAATTTGAACTCAGTGATCAAGGACTGGCAGAGGGCGATGAGCGATTAGTTGAAGACGCTCAACAACCCTATTTTCGCCACCTACTGGTGCTGATGGCCGCCTGCATGGTCGCTGAGTCGCTACTCGCCTGGCACTTCGGGAACTCATCAGCATGAGCGATACGAATCCCAATCTGCTGGAGAGAATCGCAAACGCGCTGCTCGTCGAGCGCGCGCCGGACGTCACGCCCGTCTACGAACACTCATGGCCGCTGTCCACGGGACTGACGGTCTTGGCGGCCCTCCTACTCGCGGTTGGCGCGTTCTTCATCTACACCCGAGAAAAGGCCTCCGCCAGCAAGCTAATGCGATGGACGATGGCGGCGATGCGATCGCTGGCCTTGGCGATTGCCATCTTCATGATGTACGGCTGGATGCTGAGACAACATCGGCTGGACCTGCCCGACCTGGCGCTCGTTGTCGATGTGTCGGCCAGCATGGCCGCGGCGGACGCCTACCAGGATCAAGCTCGTCGGCAACGTGTTGAAGCGATCAAAGCGGAAGGTGAGTCTGCTCAGCCAACTCGGCTTGACCTTGCGAAAAGGGCCTTTCTTTCAAGCCGCCGCCCGCTGATTGATGAGTTGAGTGAGCGCTACAATCTGAAGCTCTATTTCGTGTCGGGCGCCACAACTTCCCAGTCAGGCAACTCGGCGACGGAGATTTTGTCCGCGGCCGAAGCGACGGGCGAACAGAGCCGGCTTGGCGACGGGCTTCGCTCTGTGCTTGAATTTCAACGAGGCCGGCCAACATCCAGCGTCATCCTCGTAACCGATGGCGTGACCACAGCGGGCCAATCTCTAGCCTCGGCGGCCGAATATGCACGTCGAATCTCCATGCCGGTCTTCACGATCGGAGCAGGCGACGATCAGACTCCCAAAGACGTCCGAGTCGGCGATCTTCTCGTTGAGGAAGTCGCGTTTGCCGGAGATTTGATTCACTTCGATTTCAAGATCGCGTCGTCCGGGTATCAAGGCAAGTCCCTTCGAATTCGACTCCACAAGCAAGGCGACTCGCGGACGCTGGACGAAAAGACAGTCACTCTGGGCGAGGACGACGTGGCTCGCGGTATTCGCCTCTCGCACCGCGAAGAGGAGCAGGGCGAGTTCGTGTTCGTCGTCCAGGCCGATGTGTTGGACAAGGAGACGAACCTGGAGAACAACAGCGTTTCCCGCGCCATCCAGGTGCGCGAAGAGACCATTCGCGTATTGCTTGTTCAGGAGTACCCGAGCTTCGACTTTCGCTTTCTAAAGACCATGCTCGAGCGTAGGCTCAAGCGAGGCTCGCAAGGCGAAGAGAAGCTGATTGATCTGACAACGATTCTTCAAGAGTCGGATCTGGACTACAGCGAATCAGACGCTTCGGCCCAGCGGGTCTTTCCCGTCAGTCGGGACGAGTTGTTTTCGTATGACGTGATAATTTTCGGCGACGTCGATCGCAGTCTCTTCGGCGATTCCACCTTGCAGTTGATCGCTGATTTCGTTCGTGAGCGTGGCGGGGGGATTGTCTTCATAGCGGGGCCCCGGCACACGCCGCTGGATTACCGAGATACGCCGCTGGCCGATCTGATGCCGTTCGAGTTGTCGACCGCAGTCGCGCCGCCAGTCGGCGCGATTCTGGATGAGACGTTCGAGTATCGCTTGCAGGCGACGCGACTCGGCATGTCTAGCCCGCAACTTCAGGTCGCCGATGGACTCGTGGGGTCGCTGAGGGCTTGGCGGGATATGCCGCCTATGCACTTCTTGCTGAGGACTCCCGATCTTCGCGCCGGAGCGCGAGTGCTGCTTGAACATGAATCCAAGACTGGACCCAACGGCGTCCCATTGCCCTTGGTCACAATGCAGTTTGCCGGCGCGGGGAAAGTGATTTTTCACGCCACCGACGAGTCGTATCGTTGGTCGAGGCACGAGGACGGCGCCGAGTACTACGAACGGTATTGGTTGCAAACGATTCGCTTTCTGAGCCGCTCGCGACTATTGGGCGCCGATCGTGGAGCCGAACTGCAAAGCGATCGACGAGAGTATCACCGCGGCGAGTCGGTGTCGATTCGACTGCGGTTTTTGGATGAGAGAAAGGCGCCCGCTGAGGACGATGGCGCGGTTGTTGTCGTTGAGCAGGAGGGCGGCAAACGGAGGCAGATCCGGATGAGCCGCGGCAGCATTGGTCGAGCGGTGTTCGAAGCAGAAGTGACCGGCCTGGTCGACGGGCGATACCGAGCTTGGCTGGCAACGCCCACGCTTGCCGGCCAGCCGCCCTCCACCGAGTTCGAAATTGCGCCGCCTCTTGGCGAGCAAGCTCGGATTCAAATGGAGCAAGCCGAACTGGCTCGCACGGCCAAATTAACTGGGGGTAAATTTTACTACTTGGAGAATTTGGGCGGCTTGCTGGACGATCTCCCCGAGGGCCGGAAAGTGCGAATCGAATCGATGCCTCCGGAACCCGTTTGGAATTCAAACTATCTGGCTTGTCTGCTTGTGGGCCTCCTCGTGGGCGAATGGTTGCTCCGAAAACGCGCTGGAATGCTATAATTCCAAGTCCACTAGGCGGATTGATTCTGTTCTTATTCCGAGCTTTGTGCAGGACACACACCTTGCATCCACTTCATCAACGCCTCAGGAAGATCGCCGGGAGGGCGAAACGGCTGACTCTCGGCCATGCCGCGTGTTGGTTTGGCGTGGCGGCTGTTCTGGCCTGCTCGGCCGTCGGCCTGCTCGATTACATGATCCGCTCGGATGAGCCACCGATTCGCCTCTTTGCCAGCGGCGCCTTGGTTGCCGCGTTGGTCTGGGCGTACCGGCGTTTTCTTCGTCCGGCCGCCGCCAGCCGACTCACCGATTTGCAAGTCGCCAGCCGAATTGAGCGGAGGTTTCCAACGCTCGAGGGCCATCTTTCAAATACCGTGGCCTTTCTTTCTCAGGATGCTGATGATCCGCTCGCAGGATCCTACGCCATGCGCCGAGCGGTCGTGTCCAAGACCATGGCCAGCCTGGAGAATATTAATCTGAATGAATGCCTCGATGCCTCCCCGGTCCGAAAAGCGGTCGCCGCCGCCTTCGTCGCAACCATTTCCTTTGGCGGAATCTACCTGGCCTCGCCACCCGCTGTTACCCACGCGGCTACCCGACTGCTGTTGCCCTTGGGAGACCTGCCTTGGCCGAGACGCAATTCGCTCGACTTTGTCGACCCGCCCGCCACATTGGCTAAAGGAGGGGACTTTGAGGTGGAGATCGTCGACCGGAATGGCCGAATGCCTGAGAGTGTCGCCTTGACGATTTGGCGCGAAGGCGAGAAACCACAAACGCGGGACGCCGTCTTCGTCGGCGGACGAATGCTCGCTCGTGTCAACAATCTCTCCAAGGGGTTTCGCTATCGAGCGGTCGGAGGCGATGATGACAGCATGGCCTGGAGGAACTTGGAAGTCGTTGAACCGCCCCTGATGCTCTCCTTCTCAGCGACCGTCACCCCGCCGCAATACAGCGGCTGGCCGGAGCAATCGTTCGACCACGACTTGCGTGGCCTCACGGGAAGCCGCCTGACCATCGCAGGCGCCGTCGATCAGTTGCTGCTAGAGGCAGTCCTGGTGGTTCAATCCATGGGTGCGGCGCCGACGGTCATTCGAACGCCGCTTAAGATCGATGGCAAGCGTTTTAGCAGCCGCGACGCCGGCGTGCTCAGCGACTCCGGAGACTACTGGGTCGAATTGACCGACCAACGCCGGGTCCAATTCGGCAAGCCGGCAAAGTGGAGAGTGGAGGTCATTCCGGACAACCCGCCAAGCGTCGCATTTGGCGGACAAAGCGTTCCTCGGTTCGCCACGCGAGCAGCTGTCGTGCCGCTTCACGCCATCGCCCGTGACGACCTGGCGCTGCGAGATGCGAAACTTGTCTTCCGCCGATCAAGCGACAGCGAGGCTGCGGCCGAAATAGTCGATCTATGGTCCCGCGCCGACCCGCCAGCGCGCGAGTCGGCTCAGCCAGTCGATGAGAGAATCACGTTGGAACACCCCTGGCGGATTGATGCGGTGCCTGGACTCCAACCGGGCGATGTATTGGAGTTTCAAATAACAGCTTTGGATTTCGCCGGCCAGTCCGGGGAGTCACCGCCGCAACGGCTCACGATCGTCTCGCGTTCTGAACTCGAGGATCGCTTGGCGCGAAACCAAGCGTACATACTCGAACGCATCGCCGAAGCGCTCCGCGTACAGCAAGAGTCACGCAAGCAAATTACGTCGCTCGAAATCCAGTGGGCCGAGACGAAAGCGTTTCGCAAGACCGACGGCGACCAACTTCAGAGCGCTGAGTTGAATCAACGGCAAGTGACGCGGTTGCTCGCTGGCCCGCAAGAGGGCGCCATGGGTTTGATTGACGTTTTGACTCGCAACATTGTCAACAACCGGCTCAACAACCCCGAGTTTCAACGGCGAGTTAAGCAACTTTCCGACGGCGTGGGAGCTGTCGTCAAACAGTTGCCGGACGTTCAGCGGCCATTGCTCAGCGCGCTCAAAGATGTCCGCCCTGCATTGTTGCGGATTCAGGGTGACGACAGCGCGCCCATCTCCGCTGAGACAGCCAAGAGCATGCAGTTGGCCGGCGACAAACAAGACCAGGTCATAAACGCGCTCGAGCGCTTGCTCGGCGAAATGACTCAATGGGAGAACTATCGCCGCTTTGCTCGTGAGGTCGGCCGGATTCAACGAGAGCAAGCCGATGTCGAATCCCAGACCGACCAAACCCGACTGGAAACGCTTGCTCATGACCTCGATTCGCTGACGCCCGAACAACGCGCCAAACTGTTGCGGCTCGCTCAACATCAGCTCGAACTCGCTCAACGGCTCGACAAACTGCAAAGCCGAATGGGGCAGGCATCCGAGGCGCTCCAGGAGAAAGATCCGCTCACAGCTGAAACGCTCGCCGACGCGGCGGCGGCAAGCCAGCGAATGGCGACCAGCGGGCAGATGCGGGAGAGCGCCAGGCGGCTTAGGGCTAATCAAGTTGGCCAAGCCAAGCAGCGACAGCTAGAAGTTAATGATGGGCTCTCTGAGCTGCTTAACATTCTGGGTAACCGTCGCGAGGATGAGCTTGATCGGAAGTTGCGAAAACTGAAGGAAGTTGACGCTGCTCTGGCCGATCTACAGCGACAGGAGAACGCGATTGCCGGCCAACTCGACGATGCGGCCAAACAAGATGACCAACGAAATCTTCAACAGTTGTCCAAGCAACAGCAGGCGCTTTCGCAACAAGCTGACCAAACGGCCAAACGCCTGAAACGGCTCGAAGCTGACGACTCAGCGGCTGCGGCGAACGAGGCTGCCCAAGCCATGCAGGCTTCAGGGCAGGCTGGCGAACAAGCGAATCAAAACGAAGCTGCAGAACAGGCCAAGTCGGCATTGGAGAAACTGCAGCAAGCGCGCAAGGAATTGGCCCAACAGGTAAGGCAGGCCGAGCAAGATCTTTTTCTAGAACGCCTGGCGAGACTCGAACAGAAAATTCGCGGACTGGCAATGCGTCAAGAGTCCATTCGTGAAACGCTTCGCGAGCTGATACTCGCGGATGGTGAGGGGCAACTCACCCGCGAACAACTGGCAACTCTTGATCGCCTCGCGGAACACCAGTCGGATCTGGGCGTCGAGACCGGCGAAATGGGAGACAAAGTCGCGGATGCCGCAGTGTTTGCCTTGGCGCTCGAAGCTGCCTCTCGCGAAATGTCGCGGGCTGGCGATTTCCTCAATAGCCGGCAACTGGCCGACGCAGATCTAGCCGAGACTGTGGCGCTCACGCGACTGCAACAGATCTTGGACGCCCTCAAACCTGGCAAACCGCCCCAGGGCGACCCCCAGCAGAAACCGCCAGGCGGACAAGACGGAAAGCCAAAGCCGCCCGCCGACGGGATCGATCAACTCGCCCAACTCAAGCTTGTGAAACTGCTGCAAGAGGAGATTCATCGACGTACCATGGAACTTGAGAAGCTGAGTGTCTCGCGCCCGCTCTCACCTAGTCAACTTTCTGAGTACGAAGATTTGTCCTTGGAACAAGGGCGTTTGGCCGATATCGTTGGCGATTTGATACAAGCGGCCGAGCAAGCCGCGTCAGACGAGAATCTGCTCGACGACCCCGACCAACTCGGACGCGAGCTGCTGGAAGACTTAGAGAGTGGACTCGAACAGGACAAACTGAGAGAATAGAGCAAAGTCGCCACGCCGATGGCTCGCCATTTTTTCCTGAACTGCCCCGAATCCAGATGGGAGTGGAGTAATGGCCGTAATGCAATGTCCGTTTGCTCCACGAACGTGGCCTCTCGCCGCCGCCCTGATCGCCTGCTGCGCCCTCCTTGTTCTCCCAGGGATTGCAGCGGCTGACGACGATCTCACTCGCGATCTGCTCGGTGATCTAGAGTCCGATCTGCTGAAGGATTTAGAAAAGCCTCAAGCGAAGTCCGCGAAAGACGACAAGGCAACAAGCAATCCGGCGGGCGAAGATCTCGGCGCGCCGTCTGAGCAGGACAACCCCCTAGTCAAAATCATGGAGCGGATGAGACGTATTGAACAACGCATCGCGGAAACCGACGCTGCTGCGGGCACCCAGCGGATCCAGACGGATGTGTTAACGGATCTTTCCTCACTCATCCGCCTGCTGCAGTCGCAACAATCGCAACGCAAACGCGGTGGGAAACCGAGTGGCGACGCCAAAGCTGGAGATACAGCAGCGGGGAAGCCAAGCGACAAGCCCTCGGCCGACAGCACGGATCGGCTCGACAAAGCTACGAACAAGAAAGCCGATCGCCTCGCGCCTGATCAACTCGTCAAGGAAGTTTGGGGCCACCTGCCTCCGCAGGTCGTTGAGCAGATGACCCGCCAGAGCATCGACAAGTTCCTGCCCAAATACGAACAATTGATTGAAGACTATTTTCGTCGGCTCGCGGAAAGCTCGGCGGACGAATAGACGGTCATGTGCGCCAGGCGGGGGCTGCAGACCGCACGGCGCGGTGGCGAGACTCGCAAGCGTGGGCGACGTTGACTGACAAGGAGATTGCAAGGATGAAGGCATTGGGAGATCCGATACTCGACCGGCGTTTCTTCTTTGGCGCAGCAGCGGCCCTATCCGCAACCCATCTCTTGAGGGCCCGCGCGTACGCCCAGCCAGCCAAGAAGAAACCCAGCTCCAAGTTGCTCGACA